>JBOICR010000122.1:0-4028 GCA_050740195.1 Nevskiaceae bacterium
GCCTCAGACGTCTACGCGCCGATTTCCGGAGAAGTAGTGGACGCCAACGCCTCGCTCGCCGGTGCGCCCGAGACGCTGAACCAGGATCCGTACGGCATGGGCTGGATGTTCAAGCTCAAGCCGGCCAGCGCCGCCGAGCTCGACAAGCTGCTCGACGCCGCCGGTTACGAGAAGGTTGTCGCCGAGGCCCACTGATGCCGTTCGTACCGCACACCGAAGCCGACGTCCGCGAGATGCTCGCGGCGATCGGCGCCAGGAAGATCGACGACCTGTTCGACGAGATCCCGGCCGAGCTGCGCTACGGCAAGCTCACCGAGGTTCCCGAGGGCCTGCCGGAAATGGAGATCGCGCGCTTGATGCACGAACGCGCGCAGAACGACGGACTGGCGCTGAACTTCATCGGCGCCGGCGCCTACGAGCACCACATCCCGGCGGCGGTGTGGGAGATCACCACGCGCGGCGAGTTCTACAGCGCGTACACCCCGTCCCAGGCCGAGGCCAGCCAGGGCACGCTGCAGGTGCTGTACGAATTCCAGTCCATGATGACGGCGCTGACCGGCATGGACGTTTCCAACGCCTCGATGTACGACGGCGCCTCGGCGCTGGGCGAGGCGCTGCTGATGGCGGTGCGCGCCAACGCCAAGAGCACCTCGCGCAAGGTGCTGGTGCCCTCGACCGTGCATCCGTTTTACCGACAAGTCGCGGACGTCATTTCGAGCGCCCAGGGCGTGACCCAGACCGGCCTGGTGTATTGCGCCGAGACCGGCGACAGCAAGGTCGAGCAGTTCAAGAAGTTCGAGAGCCAGGACATTTGCGCCGTCGTCATCCAGCAGCCGAACTTCTTCGGCGTGCTCGAGGACGTCGACGCGCTGACCGACTGGGCCCACGCCAACGGCGCGCTGGTGATCGCGGTCGTCAACCCGACCTCGCTGGCGCTGCTAAAAGCTCCCGGGGCTTGGGGCAAGACCGGCGCCGACATCGTGGTCGGCGAGGGCCAGCCGCTGGGCTCGCCGCTGGCCTCGGGCGGCCCGTACTTCGGTTTCATGTGCGCCAAGAAGGACTTCGTGCGGCAGATGCCGGGTCGCATCGTCGGCCGCACCGTGGACCTCGACGGCAAGCCGGGCTTCACGCTGACGCTGCAGGCGCGCGAGCAGCACATCCGCCGCAGCAAGGCGACGAGCAACATCTGCACCAACCAGGGCCTGCTGGTGACCGCCGCGACCATCTACATGTCGATCGTGGGACCGCTGGGCCTCGCGCTGGTGGCGAGCAAGTCCATGGCGAACCTCAAGTCGCTGCGCGACAAGCTCGCCGCGGTGGGCGTGAACGCCGTGTTCGACAACGCGCACTTCCACGAGTGCGTGGTGAAGCTCGACCGTCCGGTTGCCCCGGTGCTGGCGGCGCTGGCGCAACAGGGCATCCACGGCGGCTACGACCTGTCGCAGCACTACCCGGAGCTCGACCACGCACTGCTGGTGTGCACGACCGAGACCAAGACCGACGCCGACCTCGCGCGCTACGCGCAGGCGCTGGCCTCCGCCCTCGGAAATAGGAGGTTGTGATGGCCACCGTCACGCTGAGAGGCAACCCGGTCAAGACCAGCGGCGAGCTGCCGAAGGTCGGCACGTTCGCGCCGCCGTTCAACCTGGTGTCGCGCGACTTGACCGACGTCTCGCTGCACGCCTACGCCGGCAAGTGGAAGGTGCTGAACATTTTCCCGTCGATCGATACGCCCACCTGCGCGATGTCGGTGCGCAAGTTCAACGAGAAGTCCGACAAGTTCACGGACGCGGTCGTGCTGTGCATCTCCGAGGACCTGCCGTTCGCGATGAAGCGTTTCTGCGGCACCGAAGGGCTGTCGCGCGTGGAGCCGTTGTCGCTGATGCGCGGCCGCGAGTTCGCCGAGAACTACGGCGTGCGCATCCAGGACGGCGCGCTGAAAGGGCTGTGTGCGCGCGCCTGCATCGTGCTCGACAAGTACGACAAGGTGCTGTACGCAGAGCTGGTCGCGGAGATCGCGAACGAACCGGATTACGACGCTGCCCTGGCGGCGCTGGCAAAGGATTCGATGTGACCCCGGAGGATGCAGTGGCTGAAAAATTGATCTTCGAGCGCTCGCGCGCCGGCCGACAGGCCTACGCGCAGAACCCCGGCGGGGCGGTCGACGCCTCCGGCATCCCGGCCGCGCTGCGGCGCGCGGTGCTGCCGGCGCTGCCGGAGGTTTCCGAGCTGCAGGCGGTGCGCCACTACACGCGCCTGTCGCAACTGAACTTCTCGATCGACACGCACTTCTATCCGCTCGGTTCGTGCACGATGAAGTACAACCCGCGCGCGTGTAACACGCTGGCGATGCTGCCGGAATTCCTGGCGCGCCATCCGCTGGCGCCGATGGAGCACAGCCAGGGTTTCCTGGCCTGCCTGTACGAGCTGCAGGAAATGCTCAAGGCCGTTACCGGCATGGCCGGCGTGTCGCTGACGCCGATGGCCGGCGCGCAGGGCGAGTTCGCGGGCGTGGCGATGATCCGCGCCTATCACCGCTCGCGTAACGACATGCAGCGCACCGAGATCCTGGTGCCCGACGCCGCCCACGGCACCAATCCAGCCACCGCGACGCAGCTCGGCATGACCGTGCGCGAGATCCCGACCGACGACCACGGCGACGTCGACCTCACCGCGCTGAAGGCCGCGCTCGGCCCGCAGACGGCGGGCATCATGCTGACCAATCCGTCCACGCTGGGCGTGTTTGAACGTTCTATCAAGCCGATCGCCAAGCTGGTCCACGACGCCGGCGGCCTGCTGTATTACGACGGCGCCAACCTCAACGCCATCCTCGGCAAGGTACGGCCTGGTGACATGGGCTTCGACGTGATCCACATGAACCTGCACAAGACCTTCTCGACGCCGCACGGCGGCGGCGGGCCGGGATCGGGCGCGGTGGGCGTGTCCAAGCGCCTGCTGCCGTTCATGCCGATCCCGATCGTCGGCCGCGACATGAACCAGGACACCGGCCCGCTGCGCTGGCTGGCCGAGAAGGACCTGCCGCAGTCGATCGGCCGCCTGTCCGCGTTCATGGGCAACGCCGGCGTGCTGCTGCGCGCTTACGTCTACGCGCGCCTGCTCGGCCGCGAAGGCATGCACCGCGTCGCCGAGTTCGCCACGCTCAACGCCAACTACCTGTCGGCGCAGCTCGAGAAGCGCGGCTTCGACCTCGCCTTCAAGGGCCGGCGCGCGTCGCACGAGTTCATCATCACGCTGAAGAAGCAGAAGCAGGAGATCGAGCTGACCGCGACCGACGTCGCCAAGCGCCTGCTCGACTACGGCTTCCATGCGCCGACCATCTACTTCCCGCTGCTGGTGCCCGAGTGCCTGCTGATCGAGCCGACCGAGTCGGAGGACAAGGACACGCTCGACGCGTTCGTCGAGGCGCTGGTAAAAATCTGGGACGAAGCGAAGAAGGACATCGCCTACGTCAAGGGCGCGCCGTACACGCTGCCGGTACGCCGGCTCGACGACGTGCGCGCCGCGCGCCAGCTCGATATCGCCTGGCGTCCGGCGCAGTAGGGGCGGGCCATGGCTGACGGTCTGAAGGGCCTGGCGCGCCTGTGGCGAGCGACTTACGTCTCGTACTGGGGCCTGGGCTACGCGCTGAAGAACGAGGAAGCCTTCCGCATCGAGGCCGCGCTGTGCGTGCTGCTGGTGCCGGCGGCGATCTGGCTCGGCCACAGCGGCCTGGAGCGTGCGGTGCTGGTCATGTCGCTGTTCGTGGTACTGATCACCGAGCTGCTGAACAGCGGCATCGAGGTGGTGGTGGACCGCATCGGCAAGGAGCACCACGTGCTCTCGGGAGCGGCGAAGGACCTCGGCTCGGCGGCGGTGCACCTGTCGCTGATCCAGGTGCCGGTCGTGTGGGGGCTCGTTCTGTGGTCCTGATTTGCGGCTCGCTCGCCTACGACACCATCATGGTGTATCCGGGGCATTTCAAGAACGACATCCTGCCCGACAAGGTGCACATGCTGAACGTGTCGTTC
>JBOICR010000123.1:0-6217 GCA_050740195.1 Nevskiaceae bacterium
GGGGGCGCCGCGATGTCTAGCCGGGCCTGTCGGTCCCACGCAGACGGCGCAGCAGGGAAAGCGCCATCGCGACCAGCGCCGCGGTGCCCAGCAGCAGCACGCCCCACAACACGATCTGGCGCACGGGGGTCGGCTTGGGCGGCGGTGCGAGCAAACTTGACCGTGTCACCGACCGCGACCTTCAGGTATCCGGGCTCGAACACCATCGCGCCGTCCTTGCCCTGATTCAACATCAGCACTTTGTGATGGCGGGGATGGTGATCGTCATGCCGGCAGCGTCAAAGGCTCGCGAGACGCTTGGACATTGTCGGAGTTGCTGGACGATTGGCAGGAGCGCGTCGGAATCATGATGGACAGCGGCATGAGTCAGGCCGATGCGGAGCGGGATGCCTGGAATCTGGTGATCTACAAACCTGAAAGATTGAACTGAAGGAGCACACATGGCGCGCAGGAAACAGCAGAGTTACATCAAGGGAAGTTTCAGCCACCGGCGCACCGAGTCCGATTACATGGGCACGCTGCTGGACGTGGTGACGTTGGAAGACTGGCGGCAAATCGTTGCGTCCACGGTGTCAGCGGCCAAGAGTGGCGATCCGTCCGCGCGCACGTTCCTGGCGCAATACCTGGTGGGCCGTCCGGAATTGAAAGCGCCCGCGCCGGTTACGGTGGTGGTGCAGCAGCTTTCCGGGCGCGATCCGGTGGTGGAGAAATTGGCGCATCCGCATATTGAGCGCATCAAATACCCATCACTGAACGGGGATGAGGGTTGGAAAGACAGCATGAAGGCGCTCATTGCAGATGAATTGCAGGCACTAGAAGCGCAGAAATCAATACGTCGGAAAACACCGCAAACGCTGAAGGTGCAAGGGTTTCGCCTGAAACTGCGGCTTCTTGAGCGTGCAGGTTCGCCAAATGATTACGGGAAAATTTGTTGGGAGGGCGGATGGGCGGGCCGGGTAGCGGCAATCGCTGTCACCACGGCGGCAAATCCACGACGGACGATTACCGCACGCTGGACGTGCGCCGCTGGACGCGCGCTGGCGTGCTGAGACCCGGCTATTGGGGCGGATGGCAATGGACGCGCGACGGCGAGACTGTGGCCTCCATTCAGATGCGCACCGAACACGATCGCGTGATCCTGATTTACAAGCACCGCAGCGGCGGCGATGAGTGGAAGGACGAGCAATATCCCGTGCGCATCGCGCACACGCCCTGCAATCTCGGAGGCTCGCGTGCGTGGTTCATCTGCCCTGCGCTCGGTTGTGGCCGGCGCGTGGCGATCCTCTACGGCGGCGGCATCTTCGCGTGTCGGCGCTGCTACCAGCTCGCCTACGCCAGTTCGCGCGAGGACGCGGGCGACCGTGCAACGAGGCGCGCTGATCGGCTCCGGGCACGGCTAGGCTGGGAGCCGGGCATCCTCAATGGCGAAGGCGGCAAACCCAAGTGGATGCGGTGGCGGACATTCGAGCACTTGGCGGCGAGGCACGACGAACTTGTGGGACGATCCATGCAGGCGATGATGGTCAAGTTCAAGCTGCTGGGCGTCACCGATAAATTTTCATAGATGGCGCGTTATGGGTGAAAATAACCGCCGTAGTGCTTTGGGTTCCTTCTCTTCGGGCTGTTCTGGGCTGCGGGGGGTATCAAAAGAAATAGCGGGTATCCAGGCGGGTATCGCAAAGCATTAACTGGATTAGAGTCCAGCATAAACAATAGGATGCGCGCGATATGATTCTGATGATCGACAACTACGACTCGTTCACTTACAACCTGGTGCAATACCTGGGCGAGCTCGGCGCGGACGTGCAGACCCACCGCAACGACCAGATCACGGTCAGGCAGGTCGCGGCGCTCAAGCCCTCGCACATCGTGCTGTCGCCCGGGCCGTGCACGCCGAACGAAGCCGGCATCTGCCTCGAGCTGATTCACGAATTGGCCGGCAAATTCCCGATCCTCGGCGTGTGCCTCGGCCACCAGGGCATCGGCCAGGCGTTCGGCGGCAAGGTGGTGCGCGCACGCGAGATCATGCACGGCAAGACTTCGCAGATCCATCACGCCGGGCAGGGCGTGTTCAAGGCGCTGCGCTCGCCGTTCACCGCAACGCGCTACCACTCGCTGATCGTGGCCGAGGACGGCTTCCCGCAGGAGCTCGAGGTCACCGCCTGGACGCAGCGCGAGGGCGGCGCGCGTGACGAGATCATGGGCCTCAAGCACAAGTCGCTGCCGATCGAGGGCGTGCAGTTCCATCCCGAGTCTATCCTGACCGAGCACGGCCACGACCTGCTCAAGAATTTCATCGAGGCGTACTGATGCCGATCACTCCGCAGGAAGCGCTCCAGCGCACCATCGAGCACCGCGAGATCTTCCCCGACGAGATGGCCGGGCTGATGCGCGCGATCATGCGCGGCGAGGTGTCGCCGACGATGACCGCCGCGCTGCTGACCGGGCTGCGCGTCAAGAAGGAGACTGTCGGCGAGATCGCCGCGGCCGCCTCCGTGCTGAAGGAGTTCGCGCGCAAGGTCGCGCGGCCCGCACCCGCCCACGGCCGCGAAGCGGCCGTCTGGACAAATCTTGTCGACATCGTCGGCACCGGCGGCGACGGCAGCCACAGCTTCAATATTTCCACGGCCGCCAGCTTCGTCGCCGCGGCGGCCGGCGGGCGCGTCGCCAAGCACGGCAACCGGGGTGTGTCATCCAAGTCCGGTGCGGCCGACGTGCTCGAGGCGCTCGGCGCGGCGATCGAACTGCAACCCGAACAGGTCGCCTCGTGCCTCGACGCCACCGGCATGGGCTTCATGTTCGCGCCGATTCACCACCCGGCGATGAAGGTGGTCGGTCCGGTGCGCAAGGAGCTCGGCGTGCGCACGATGTTCAACATCCTCGGCCCGCTGACCAACCCGGCCGACGCCCCGAACATCCTGATGGGCGTGTTCCACGCCGACCTGGTCGGCATCCAGGTGCGCGTGCTGCAGCGCCTGGGCGTGCAACGCGCGCTGGTGGTGTGGGGCCGCGACGGCCTCGACGAGATCACGCTGGGTGCGGCGACGCTGGTCGGCGAACTGCGTAACGGGGAAGTGCGCGAGTACGACATCCATCCCGAGGATTTCGGCCTGACCATGTCCGCCAGCCGCAACCTGCGCGTCGCGGACGCCGCCGAGTCCAAGGCCCGCGTGCTGGAAGCAGTCGACAACAAGCCGGGTGTCGCGCGCGACATCGTCGCGTTGAACGCCGGCGCCGCGCTGTATACCGCTGGCGTGGTGAACTCGATCGCCGACGGGCTCGCCCGCGCGCGCCAGGCGATGGCGAGCGGCGACGCGCGGCGCAAGCTCGACGAGTTCGTGGCGGCGACGCGCAGGCTTTCGGCCGCCGCGTGAGCGACATCCTCGAGAAAATCCTCGTCCACAAACGGGAGGAGATCGGCGCGCTGCGCAAGAAACACTCACTGCAGTCGCTTGCCGACCTCGCCGCCGCGCAATCCGCGCCGCGCGGATTCGCCGCCACGCTGCGCGCCCGGGCGGCCGACGGCGCTGCCGTCATCGCCGAGATCAAGAAGGCCTCGCCGAGCCGCGGCCTGATCCGTCCGAACTTCGACCCGCCCGCGATCGCCGCCGACTACGCCGCCGGCGGTGCGGCTTGCCTGTCGGTGCTGACCGACGAGCGCTTCTTCCTCGGCCATGACGACCACCTGAAGGCCGCGCGCGCGATCTGCGCGTTGCCCGTGCTGCGCAAGGATTTCACCGTCGACACGCTTCAGGTCGCCGAAGCGCGCGCTCTCGGCGCAGATGCCGTCCTGCTGATCGCCGCCGCGCTGTCGGCGCCGCACATGAACGAGCTGGCCGGCGCGGCGCGCGCGCTGGGCCTGGACGTGCTGGTCGAGATCCACGACCGCCACGAGCTCGAGCAGGTGCAGCGCGCGCACCTGCCGCCGGGCTGCCTGCTCGGCATCAACAACCGCGACCTGCGCACGTTCGAGACGCGCCTCGAGACCACGCTGGACCTGCTGCCGCACCTGCCGGCAGGGGTGGAAGTCGTCACCGAAAGCGGCATCGGGACGGGCGCGGACGTGGCGCGGATGCGCGCCGCCGGCGTGCACCGCTTCCTGGTCGGGGAATCCTTGATGCGGGCCGACAGCCCCGGCGCGGCGCTGCGGGAGCTGCTGGCCTAGGTCGCGGTGTTCAGGACGATGATGTTGCGGCCCTGGCTGATCACCAGGCCGTCTTCCTCGAGCTTCTTCAGCACGCGGCCCGCCATCTCGCGCGAGCAGCCGGCGTTGCGGGCCAGCTCCTGGCGGCTGATGCGGACCACGCGGCCGCGCGGGTGGTCCGTCGCGTCGTTCTTCTTCGACAGGTCGAGCAGGATGTGCGCGAGCCGCCCGGCGACGTCGAGGAACGCGAGGTCGGACAGCCGCGTGTTGGTGTTGCGCAGGCGCGCGGCCAGCTGGCCGGCGATCTCGAACATGATCTCGTGGTGGTCGCGCGCGAAGTTGCGGAACGCGGTGTAGGTGCACTCGGCCACCAGCGTCGGCTGCGTGCGCGTGCGGACGATCGCGGTGCGGGAGGCCTGCTCCGGAAACAGGCACATCTCGCCGAAGAAGTCGCCGGGCGCGAGGTAGGCCAGCACGATCTCGCGGCCTTCCTTGTCTTCGAGCAGCACGCTGATCGATCCCTCCAGGATCAGGAACAGCGTCGTCGGCGTGTCGCCGGCGTGCAGGATCGTGTGCTTCGGCGGGTAGCTGCGCTTGTGTGCCTGCGCGACGAACGCCTGGATGACGGGCTTGCTGAGCATTGCGCTCCGCGACTCCCATGCAGACCGATGAGGATTGCCGGAAAATAGCACATCGGCATCACCCCACGCGCGAGCAGGTCACATGGAAGCCCGGATCAAATGGGTCGAGAACGCCGCCTTCGTCGGCACGACTGGCAGCGGCCACGGCCTGGTCATCGACGGCCCGCCCGACATCGGCGGCAAGAACCTCGGCGTGCGGCCGATGGAGCTGATGCTGCTGTCGGTCGCCGCCTGCTCGGGAGTCGACGTCGTCCACATCCTGAAGAAAGGGCGCCACGCGGTCGCCGACGTGCAAGTGGAGGTCAAGGGCGAACGCGCCGACAGCGAGCCGAAGGTGTTCACGAAGATCCACCTGCATTTCGTCGTGAGCGGGCCGGGGCTGACCGAGAAAGTGGTTGAGCGCGCGGTCGAGTTGTCGGCCGAGAAATACTGCTCCGCCTCGATCATGCTCGGCCGGGCGGGGGCCGAGATCACCCACGACTTCGAGCTGCGGGAGGCGTGACGTCATTCCGGCGCAAGCCGGAATCCAGTGCCTTTGAAACCGTGCTGGATGCCGGCGTCCGCCGGCATGACGGTGCCCCACGACGCGGAAAATCTGATACATAATTGCGCGGCCGCCGGGTGGCGGCCGTTTTCGTTGGAGTCTGCGTCCGTTGGCCAAGCCCACCAGCAACCCCAAACTGAAGCTCCTGGGGTTCAACAACCTCACCAAGTCGCTGTCGTTCAATATCTACGACATCTGCTACGCGCGCACCGCGCAGCACCAGCAGGAATACATCGAGTACATCGACGAGGCCTATAACGCCGAGCGCCTGACCGACATCCTGACCGAGGTCGCGGACATCATCGGCGCCAACATCCTCAACGTCGCCCGCCAGGACTACGACCCGCAGGGCGCCTCGGTGACCATGCTGATCTCGGAGGGCCACCAGATTCCGCAGTCGCCGACGCTGACCGCCAGCAAGGAATCCGTGGTCGCGCACCTCGACAAGAGCCACATCACGGTTCACACCTATCCGGAGAACCACCCGGAGCAGGGCATCAGCACCTTCAGGGCCGACATCGATGTTTCGACCTGCGGCCAGATTTCTCCGCTGAAAGTGTTGAACTTCCTGATCAACAGCTTCGAGTCGGACATCGTCATCGCCGACTACCGCGTGCGCGGCTTCACCCGCAACGTCCGCGGCATGAAGCACTACATCGACCACCAGATCGACTCGATCCAGAACTTCATCGCGGCCGAGATCAAGGACCGCTACGTGATGGTGGACGTCAACGTCTACCAGGAGAACATCTTCCACACGAAGATGCGCCTCAAGGAGCTCGACCTCGACGGCTACCTGTTCGGCGAGGGCGTCTCCGAGCTGCCGCCGCGGGAAGCCAAGCGCATCCGTGAGCGCGTGAATCACGAGATCCTCGAGATCTTCTACGG
>JBOICR010000124.1:0-1501 GCA_050740195.1 Nevskiaceae bacterium
TGCTGGCCCAGCAGATCGCGGCCGAAGTCTCCTGCCGGGAGTGGAACGAGACGGAGCTGTTCGATGTGCTGCGCCGCGCGCTGCCGTACCGGGACCTGAAGCGCGAGGAGTTCGACCAGGTCGTGGCGATGCTGGCCGAGGGCTACGCCACGCGCCGCGGCCGCCGCGGCGCGCACCTGCACCACGATGCGGTCGGCCATCGCCTGCGCGGCCGGCGCGGCGCGCGGCTGGTCGCGGTGACCAACGGCGGCGTGATTCCGGATCAGTTCGACTACGACGTGGTGCTGATGCCGGAGGGTCATCGGGTCGGCACACTGAACGAGGACTTCTCCTTCGAGAGCGTGCCGGGCGACATCTTCCAGCTTGGCAACACCTCCTGGCGGATCCTCAAGGTCGAGACCGGCCGCGTGCTGGTCGAGGACGCCAAAGGCCAGCCGCCGACACTGCCGTTCTGGCTCGGCGAGGCGCTCGGGCGCACGGCCGAGCTGTCGGCGTCGGTTTCGCGGCTGAACCAGACCGCCGGCGAACGCCTGGACGAGAGCGTCGAGGCCTGCGAGCGCTGGCTGGAATCGGAAGTCGCGCTGCCGGCCGCCGCCGCCAGCCAGCTCGCCCATTACTTCGCCACCGCGCGCGTTGCGCTCGGCGCGCTGCCCACGCTCGGCACGATCGTGTTCGAGCGCTTCTTCGACGAGGTCGGCGACACGCACCTCGTGATCCATTCGCCGTACGGCTCGCGCGTGAACCGCGCCTGGGGCCTCGCGCTGCGCAAGCGTTTCTGCCGCCAGTTCAATTTCGAGCTGCAGGCGAGCGCGCTCGAGGACTCGATCGTGCTGTCGCTCGGACCGACGCACAGCTTCCCGCTAGCCGACGTAGAACGTTTCCTCAAGTCCGCCACCGCGCACGACGTGCTGGTGCAGGCGCTGCTCGACGCGCCGATGTTCGGCACGCGCTGGCGCTGGAACGCGACCACCGCGCTCGCGGTGCGGCGCATGATCAACGGCAAGAGGGCGCCGCCGCAATTCCAGCGCTCGGATTCCGAGGACCTGCTGACGGTGGTGTTCCCGGACCAGGTCGCCTGCGCCGAGAACCTGCGCGGCGACCGCGAGATCCCGGACCATCCGCTGGTCAGGCAGACCATCGCCGATTGCCTGCACGAAGTGATGGACGTCGACGGTTTCCTCGCGCTGCTGCGCCGGATCGAGGCGGGCGAGGTGAAAGTGGTCGCGCGCGATCTTTCCGCGCCATCGCCGCTGGCGCACGCCATCTTGAGCGCCAGGCCCTACGCCTTCCTCGACGACGGCGCGGCCGAGGAGCGCCGCACCCGGCTGGTCGCCACGCACCGGCTGATGGACCTCGAGACTGCCGCCGCCGTCGGAAACATCAGTACCGAGGCGCTGGAGCGCCTGCGCACCGAGATCCGGCCCGAGCCGAGGAACGCCGACGAGTTGCACGATGCGCTGGTCGTGCACGCCTTCCTGACGCGCGACGAGGGCAAGCCCTG
>JBOICR010000125.1:0-15189 GCA_050740195.1 Nevskiaceae bacterium
CGCCAAGCCGATCGTACGCCCGCGCTGCTGGACCGCTTGCGGCAGGCGGCCGACCAGGATCGAGATGAAGATGATGTTGTCGATGCCGAGGACGATCTCCAGGGCCGCGAGGGTGAGGAAGGCGATCCAGACGTTGGGGTCGAGCAGCAGTTCCACGGGGACCTCCGGTGATCGGCGGGCGGGAATTCTAAGGGGTCACGACGGCGAAGGTGCCGGTCGCCTTGTCGAGCAACCCGAAGAAGCGGCCCAGGTCCAGGCGGCTGCCGGTGACCTTGGCGTCGTCGCTGAGCAGCAGGTCCTTGGCCCCGGCGGCGCCGGAAACCAGGCGCACGAACATCTCGTGCGTGAGCGCCAGCGTGGCGTCGGCATCGGCGGCCGGCGCCCCGGCGCGATGGTGCAATACGGCGTTCTCGATCCACAGCACGTGGGATTCCTTCGTGTCGGTCAACACGAGGTTGATCTTGAGGTCTTTACCCTCGGCGTCCGGGCCGTTGAGCGCCGCCGCCATGGCATCGAGGAAGCGCTCGGTCGGCGTATGCAGCAGCACCTCGAAAAAGCGCGTGCGGTCGAGGCCCTTGGCGGGCGGCCCATGGCGCAGCTCGGCCGCCGCCGTCAGGTAGCTGTTGCGCCAGGTCGAGGCCTCTGCCATGAAGCCCATCTGCTCGTAGGCCTGCGCCAGCAGGGCCTTGGCCTCGGCGTCGTCCGGCTGCGCGAACATGACGTGGTTCAGCAGCTCGGCGGCCCAGCGGAAGTCGCCGCGGTCGTAGGCGCCGCGCGCCGCCTTGATCACGCCGGCCTTGCCGCCCATCAACTCGAGGTAGCGCGGCGCGGTCGCTTCCGGCGGCAGGGGGTCGAGGTGCGCCGGGTTGCCGTCGTAATGGCCGAGGTAGAACTGGTAGACGGCCTTCACGTTGTGGCGCAGGTCGCCGTAGTAGCCGCGCGCCGCGAACTGCGGCGCGAGCGACGCCGGCAGTTTCACCTGCTCGGCGATCTCGCTCATCGTGTAGCCGGCGTTGATCAGGCGCACGGTCTGGTCGTGCGTGTACTTGTAGGCGTCGCGCTGCACCGTGATGAACCGCGCGATCTTCTCGCGGCCCCACACCGGCCAGTTGTGCGAGGCGAAAAAGACTTCTATGCCGGCTAGCCGCCCCAGCGCATCGTCGAGGTAGCCGCTCCAGCCCAGCGCGTCGCGCACCTTGGCGCCGCGCACCGGCAGCAGGTTGTGCACGGTCTGCGCCAGGATCTCGGCACCGCAGTAGGCCTTCAGCTCCGGCACCTCGAACGTCATCTCGGCCGGCGCCTCGGTGTTCGGCGTGTTGTGGAACACGAAGCGCTCGCCGTCGAGAGTCAGCTCCTGCGTCGCGCCGGAAACCAGCTGCGTCGGCGGCAGGATACCGAAAGTGCCGTAGGCGACGCCCTTGCCGAGGCCGGCGTCGACGAAGCCCTTCGCGTCGCGCGGCAGGTCCTTGCCGAACTGGAAGCCCGAGCGCCGCCCCATCGCGACGCCGACCATCACGTTCTCGCTGGTGGCTTCCTCCATGAAGCCCTGCGGCGCGACGATCGGGATGCCGCGCCCAACCACCTCCTGCGCCGAGGTGATGCCCAGCACGCCGCCGAAATGGTCGATGTGGCTGTGGGTGAAGATCACCGCCGTCACCGGCTTGTCCCCGAGGTGCTGGCGCGCGAACGCCAGCGCGGCGGCGGCGCTCTCGCGCGAGGTCAACGGGTCGACCACGATCCAGCCGGTCTTGCCGTCGATCAGCGTCATGTTCGAGATGTCGAAGCCGCGCAGCTGGTGGATGCCGTCGGCGACCTTGAACAGTCCGATCTGCGCGTTCAGCTGCGCGTGGCGCCACAGGCTGGGGTTCACGGACGGCGGCGCCGCGCCCTGCAGGAACGCGAACGCATCGAAGTCCACGAGCACGGTGCCGTCGGCCAACTGGATCCGGCCGCTCGGGCGGGCAATCAGGCCGCGTGCGGCGTCCTCGAGCCCCTGCGGATCGTCCAGTGCGAGGCTCGCGGCCATCTGCGCGTTGGCCGCGGCGGTCGCCGCCGTGGCGTCCGCGGTCGCGCCGCCGACACCGCTGTCGCGCTGACAGGCCGACAGCAGCGCGAGCGTTCCGAGCAGCAGGGCGAACGATCGGGTCATGGGCGGCTCCGGGAACGTGAAGGCGCGAGAGTATACGGGCGGGTGCCGCTGCCGGCGGAATTCAGTATCATCGCGCGCCTTTTGCCATCTGCAGCCGGGTACCGTCGTGGAGCTCTCGCAACGCGTCAGACGCATCAAGCCTTCTCCCACGCTGGCCGTGACGGCCAAGGCGGCGGAACTGAAGGCGCAGGGTGTCGACGTGATGTCGCTGGGCGCCGGGGAGCCAGACTTCGATACGCCGGCGCACATCAAGGAAGCGGCGCACAAGGCCATCCGCGACGGTTTCACCAAGTACACCGCGGTCGGCGGCACGCCGAGCCTGAAGCAGGCCATCGTCGCCAAGATGAAGCGCGACAACGCGCTGGACTACAAGCCGAGCCAGATCGTGGTCTCGAACGGCGGCAAGCAGTCCTGCTACAACCTGTGCCAGGCGCTGCTGAACGACGGCGACGAGTCGATCATTCCGGCGCCCTACTGGGTCAGCTACCCGGACATGGTGCTACTGGCCGGCGGCACGCCGGTGTTCATCCCGACGACGGCGGCCACGCGCTTCAAGATCACGCCGGAGCAGCTCGAGCGCGCCATCACGCCGCGCACGCGGCTGTTCTGGATCAACAGCCCGTCGAACCCCTCCGGCATGGCCTATACGCGCGCCGAGCTGAAGGCGCTGGGTGAGGTGCTGCGCAAGCACCCGCACGTGCTGATCGCCACCGACGACATGTACGAGAAGATTCTCTGGGCGGCCGAGCCGTTCGCCAACCTGGTCAACGTCTGCCCGGACCTCTACGACCGCACGGTGGTGATTCACGCCGTGTCGAAAACCTATTCGATGACCGGCTGGCGCATCGGCTGGGCCTGCGGGCCGGCGAAACTGATCACCGCGATGACCGACATCCAGTCACAGTCGACCTCCAATCCGAATTCGATCGCTCAGGTCGCGGCCGAGGCGGCGCTGACCGGCGACCAGGCCTGCGTGGCGGAGATGTGCAAGGCCTTCAAGGGCCGCCACGATCGGCTGGTCGCGGGGCTCAACACCATCCCGGGCGTGCGCTGCGAGCCGGGCGACGGCACGTTCTACGCGTTCCCGAACTTCGCGAACCTGATACAGCAGCTGGGCTGCAAGGACGATCTGGCGCTGGCCGACCTGTTGCTGCAGAAGGGCCGCGTCGCCGTGGTGCCGGGCTCTGCATTTGGCGCTCCGGGCTGCTTGCGCCTGTCGTTTGCAACCAGCGACAAGGTCCTGGCCGAATCCGTCTCCCGGATCAAGGCGCTCGCGACGGCGTGACCCGCGTGGCGGCGCTCAGCCGCCGATGGACTCGAAGTTCACCGTGAACCGGCGGTCGGGGTCGTCGGCGAACGCACGGCCCAAGCACAGGTCGCCGGTCTTGGGCAGCATCATCCGGCTGAGGTGGGGCAGCTGCCGCACCTCGCCGGTCGCGCCATCGCGCAGCCAGGTCCCGTTGCGGCTGATGTCCTGCACGAACCAGCCGGCGGTGCTGTGCTCGAGCTGCAGGTGCGTCGTCGAGACTTTTGGCTGCTCCGGATCCGGGACGCACAAGGTGGACTGCACGCCGCGGCCGATGGAATACGAGCGGTGGTCGGACAGCTTCACCTGGCTTGCACCGTGCCGCAGGGCCAGCGACGCGGAGTGCGCCACAAAGGCAGGCATCGGCACCACCTGGGTCTCCATGACCGAGTCCTGCCAGTCCACGGTGTACACGTTGACCACGCCCACGCCCTTGAGCTCGCGCGGGCCGTAGAGCTTGGCGCGCTTGCGCAGGTCCGGGGACAGCGTGCCGACCCACTCCTCCGCCATGAAGATCCGCCCGGGTGCGCCGGTGAGCTTGTGCAGGCGCGCCGCCACGCTGATGGTCAGCCCGACCGCGTCCGGATGGCCCATCGTTTCGCGGAACTCGACCGGGCCGGCGTGCAGGCCCGCGTACAGCTCGAGGCCGGCGCTGGCCGCCAGCCGCTGCGCCGCGACCGCCGTGTCGGCGGCAGCGCTGACCGACAGGCCGTCGAACACGGCCAGCACGTCGTCGCCGTACGATTTGATGAACTCGCCGCGGCGCGAGCGCGACGTGGCGATGATGGCGTCCAGCAACTGGCGGATGCGCTGCTCCGCGGCGGCCTCGCCGATCTGCGCCCGCAGGCGCGTGCTGTCGGCCACGTCCACGATCAGAGCCGCGCAGTCGCGAATTGAGGTACTCACCGTAACGCCCCCGCCACCAAGGTTTCTGCGACGCATGATACGGGCGGCGCCGCGGGCTCGATAGGGTGTTGCACCTTGTTTATTGCGTCCACAAAGGGGCGCCACTAGAATGCGCGCCCCTGCCGCATTCCCTTCCCGGATAGCTCAGCCGGTAGAGCAAGTGACTGTTAATCACTGGGTCGTTGGTTCGAGTCCAACTCCGGGAGCCAGACGATAAAGCCCCAGCCGTTCGGCTGGGGCTTTTTTCTGCCCGCCCCGCCCTACAGCGGCGGGTTCTGCGCGTAGAACACCTTCGGGTCGAACAGTTTTTCCGAAAGGCGCTCGTCCACGGACAGGTCGCTGAGCGAGAGCTGGGTGTAGCTGCCGCGGCTCAGGTCGGACATCTTGTAGGCCAGCATGGTCCAGTACCTGTCGGCCTGCAGCAGCGAGCTGAGGTCGCCTTCCAGCACCTTGCGCGGCTTGTCGCCGTTGGCGACGAATTCACTCTTCAACAGCACGCAGGACGCCTGGTCCACGTAGTTGACGACCTTGCGGTAGCCGGTCTCGTCCATCGAGGTCTGGGTTTCGAGCACGTAGGACGGGCGCGAGGCGACCGCCGCGTCGGCCAGGCGCCGGGTCTTGCCGGTGACCAGCAGGCCCATCACCTGCTTGATCTCGCCGTAGCTGAAGTCCGTTCCCCACAGCGGCTCGGACATGTTCTGGCCGGTAATGCGCAGCGCGCGGTCGGCGCCGGGCAGGTAGAAGTAGACCTCCTCGTTAGGGCCTTCCTGCAGCATCAGGTAGCTCGAGCCGATCATGATCGGCGGCTCGACGATGCGCAGGTGCACGCGCGTGCCGCCGGTCTTCGACGGTTTCCAGTACAGGCGCATGCGCAGGTCGCGCACCTTGCCTTCCTTGTCGTAGATGCCGAGGTTCATGTCGCGCAGCGCGCCGCGCTTGATCAGGTTGTCGCTCATGCAGGCGCGGATGTCCTTCACAGTCTTGGCCGCGGGCGCGACTGCCGGCTTCGCCGGCGATTCGGCGGCCGCCGCGCCGCCCAGGGTTGCGAGGGCCAGGCCGGCGGCAAGGGCGAAGGTTCGATGAGCAATCATGAATGGCTCCAGTGAAGTTCAGTCTGCGGGATGCTGCCACCAGGGGTTCAGCGCCTCAGGCGCCGCCACGTATTCGTAGCCCAGCGCTTCGGCCACGGCCTTGTGCGTCACGGCACCGTGGTGAACGTTGAGCCCTTCGCGAAACTGCGCATCGTCGAGCAGCGCCTTGCGGTACCCCTTGTCCGCCAGCGCCAAGACGTACGGCAGCGTGGCATTGGTCAGCGCGAACGTCGAGGTGCGCGCGACCCCGCCCGGCATGTTGGCGACGCAGTAGTGAACGATGCCGTCGACGACGTAGGTCGGTTCCTGGTGCGTCGTCGGCCGGCTGGTTTCGAAGCAACCACCCTGGTCGATGGCGACGTCCACGATCACCGCGCCGGGCTTCATGCGCTTGAGCATCGGCCGCGTCACCAGCCGGGGCGCCGCTGCACCGGGCACCAGCACGGCGCCGATGACGAGATCGGCGCGCGACACGTGATGCTCGACGGCGTCCGTCGTCGAATACACCGTCGTCAGCCGCCCGTCGAAGATCTGGTCGAGGTAATTGAGCCGCGGCAGCGACTTGTCGAGCACCGTGACGCGGGCGCCCATGCCCACCGCCACGCGCGCGGCGTTGTAACCGACCACGCCGCCACCCAGGATCACGATCTCGGCGGGGGCCACCCCGGGCACGCCGCCGGCAAGCACCCCGAGGCCGCCCTGTGCCTTTTCCAGCGCATGCGCGCCGGCCTGAATCGACATGCGCCCCGCCACTTCGCTCATCGGCGCCAGCAGCGGCAGGCCGCCGCGCCCATCGGTGACCGTCTCGTAGGCGATGGCCACGCATTTGCTCTTGACCAGGCCCTTGGTCTGCTCCGGGTCCGGCGCGAGGTGCAGGTAGGTGAACAGCACCTGGTCCTTGCCGAGCATCTTGCACTCGACCGGCTGCGGCTCCTTGACCTTGACGATCATTTCCGACTTCTCGAAGACCGCGGCCGCGCCCGGCGCGATCTTCGCGCCGGCCTTCACGTACTGGTCGTCGGCGATGCCGATGCCGCCGCCCGCGCCCTTCTCGACCAGCACGTCGTGGCCGCGCTCCGCCAGCTCGCGCACGCCCGCCGGCGTCAAGCCGACGCGATACTCGTGGTTCTTGATTTCCTTGGGAACGCCGACGCGCATATATCCTCTGAATCGTTCGACTGAGGCCCCCCGGCGGGCGCGCGCCATTCTAGCCGAAGCCCCGCGCCCCGACCGGCGTGGCAAGGGTGTCGACGGTAGACTGCGCCGCCCACCCGGAGCACCGATGCTGCGCAATCCCCGCGTCCTCACCTTCCTGCTCGTTGCGTTCGGCGTCGGCCTCGTCGCCTGGTACGGCGAGCAGCGCTGGCGGCTGCCGGCCTGGAGCGAGGCGGAGATCGAGCAGTCGGTCGAGCTGAACCTCGCGGTCGAACTGGAGCGGCGCGGGCCGCACCTGCGGCCGTCCGGCGAGCGGCTCGAGGAACTGCGGCGCACGGTGCGCGCGGAGGTCGAAGGCGAAATCCGCCGCGACCGCGAAAAACTCGAGCGCGGCCTCGGCGCGGGCCTGCTGATGACGGTCATCGGCCTCGGGATGCTCGCCAGCGGTGGGCTGCTCAAGTCCGCGCGCCCGGATTGACCCCCTGCCCCCCAAGCGCTACATTCTTTCAGCGATCGTTTTCGCCAATTTCGCGGGAGTTCACATGCGCATCCTGACATTCATCATCGGTATGGTGGCGGTAACCGGTGCAGCCGCCGGTGAATATGACGCGCGCGCGCTCGAGAGTGACGCCGTCGCGGCGCAAGTCGTCTACCGCCTGCAGTTCGGCGGCGCGTCCGGCGCGCCGCTGGCGCGCTCGTTCGCGCTGCAGGTCGGCAACGAGGGCCAGCGCCTGGCCGGCGTCGCGCCGCTGCGCGCCGAATACCGCCACGACACCGGGCAGTTCCTGGTCAACGGAGTGGACGTCGAGCGCTCCTACGTGATGCGCCAGGAGGAAGGCGGAATCGCCGCGCTCTGGGGCGGCTGGCTGCCACTGACCATCATTGTCGGCGCGGCGGCCCTGGTCATCGTCGACGGGCAGGACCAGTCGGACCCCGCCGGTAGCGGGCTGTTCGACTGATTCGCGGGGTTCGGTCAAAGGGCGCCGGCAACGGCGCCTTTTTTTTGGCGAGCGCGCTGCCCGGTTCTTTGCTCCACTTTGGCGTAGTCCGCATAGCGCGCCGGACCAATCCCGGCCCGCGCCGGGCGCGAAGCGCGGAGGCGCGGGAACGGGATAAGTGGCGCCCCCGGCCGGAGTTGAACCGGCGACCTACCGCTTAGGAGGCGGTTGCTCTATCCACTGAGCTACGGGGGCGGCAGGTGCATTCTAGCGACCCGTTCCCCGGCTCGGTCGAGATTCGGCCGCGCGTGGGCGGAAGCTAGGCCTTCAGCACCTGGCCGAGGAACGTCCTCAGCCGCTCGTTCTTCGGGCTGGCGAAGAACCCGTCCGGCGTGTCCTGGTAGACCAGCTCGCCGCCGTCCATGAACAGCACGCGGTCGGACACCGCGCGCGCGAAGCCCATTTCGTGCGTCACGACGACCATCGTCATGCCCTCCGCGGCCAGCGCCTTCATCACTTCGAGCACTTCGCCGACCATCTCCGGATCGAGCGAGCTGGTGGGCTCGTCGAACAACATGATGTCGGGCTCCATCGCCAGCGCCCGCGCGATCGCGACGCGCTGCTGCTGGCCGCCGGACAACTGCGCCGGATGGCTGTCGGCGCGCCCGGCCAGGCCGACCTTGCCGAGCAGCTTGCGGGCGCGCGTCTCCGCGTTCGCCGGCGCCAGCCCGGCGACCTGCGTCGGCGCCAGCATCACGTTGCCGAGCGCGGTCTTGTGCGGGAACAGGTTGAACTGCTGGAACACCATGCCGACGCGCTGGCGCAAGCGGTTCAGGTTGGTGTGCCGGTCGTGCACCGCCTGGCCGTCGACCCAGACCTCGCCCTCGCTGACGCGTTCGAGCCCGTTCAGCGCGCGCAACAAGGTGGACTTGCCGGAGCCGCTCGGCCCGACCACGACCACGACTTCGCCGGGCTGTACCTCAAGCGACACGTCCTTCAGCGCGGCGACGCCGTTGGCGAAGCGCTTGCCGACGCGCCGGACCGAGATTTGCGCTTCACTCACCGGCGGCCAGCCTGCGCTCGAGCCGGCGCACCAGCAGCGACAGGCTGCCGGTCAGCGCGAGGTACATCAGCGCGACGGTGAACCACACCTCGAACGGCGTGAACGTCGAACTGACGATCTCGCGGCCGGCCTTGGTCAGGTCGGTGATCGCGATCACCGACACCACCGACGAATCCTTGATCAGGCTGATGAACTGGCCGGCCAGCGGTGGCAGCGTGCGGCGCAGCGCTTGCGGCAGCACGACGAAACGCATCGCCTGGGCGTAGCTCATGCCCAGGCTGCGCGCCGCCTCCATCTGGCCGCGCGGCACCGCCTCGATGCCGGCGCGCACGATCTCGGCGACGTAGGCACCGGTGAACACCGCCAGCGCGGCGATGCCGGCCGTCAACGGCGACAGCTCGAGCACCGTACCGATGAAAAAGTAGAAGATGAAGATCTGCACCAGCAGCGGCGTGCCGCGGATGATCTCGACGTAGGTCGCCGCGAGGCTGCGCGCCGCGGAGTTCGTCGAGACGCGGCCGAGGCCGGCAATCAGGCCCAACACCAGCGCAAACACCAGCGACCAGGCCGATATTTTCAGCGTGATCCACAGGCCGATCAGCAGCGGCCCCGGCGCCCGCCCCTCGCGGATCGCGACGATGTCGCCCGTGAACACCGGGTCGCCTTCGCCGGCCGTGATGCGATCAACGTTGTCGATGCGCGTGACCGCCGGCGGATCGCTCTGTGTGTGGATCTCGAGCGCGCGACCGGACGGGTCGAGCCGTACGATGCCGTCGGCCGGCGCCGCCACGCGCTCGCCCTCATTGGTCACGATGTATTGCGGGATGCGCTCCCAGCGCCAGTCGTAGTCGACGCGCTGGCTGGTGGTGTAGACCCCGTACCCCAGCGCCGCGATGACGGCGACGTAAACGCCGTGCCAGAGCCAGCGATGCGGCTCGGGATGATTCAAATGACGTTCGGCAGCCAGGCGCTGCTCTCGAACCACTTCCGGTAGAGGGCCTGGTGGGTGCCGTCCTGCTTGAGCCCGGCCAGGAACTCGTTGAGCCACGCCAGCAGCACAGGGTCGTTCTTGCGGATCGCCCAGCCGAGGTCCTCGTGGGTGAACGGCTTGTCGAGGTGCACCAGGCTGTCCGGGAACTGCGCGGCCATCACCACGTTGAACGGCAGGTCGTAGACGAACGCGTCGGCGCGCCCGTTGCGCACCTCGATGGCGGCCTCGGCCTGATGCTCGAACGTGCGGATCTGCGCGCGCGTGAAATGCTTGCGCGCGGCGATCTCGCCGGTGGTGCCGAGCTTGCTCAGCACGCGGTACTTCGGGCCGTCGAGCTGCCTGTAATTCGTGATCGTGGCCGCCAGCTTGCGGTTCAGCAGCACGGTCTGGCCGATGGTCAGGTAGGGATCGCTGAAATCCACGCTCTTGGCGCGCTCTGGCGTGATCGTCATGCCGCCGAGCGTCACGTCGACCTTGCCGGTCACCAGCGCCGGGATGATGCCGTCCCAACCGTGGTTGACGACGGTGAGCTTCACGCCGAGCTTGCGCGCCATCAGCCGCGCGAGGTCGATGTCGAAGCCGATGATCGCGCCGCTCTTGTCCACCATCTCGAACGGCATGTAGCCGACTTCGAGCCCGACGCGCAGTTCGCCACGCGCCAGCACCTGTTTCAGCACCGGGCTGGCGGCCGGATCGACCGCTGCTGCATTGCCGCAAACGAGCGCCGCGGCGAGCGCGACGAATCGAGAGACTTTCATGGCGGCGGAAGCCTACCACGCCGTTGTCGTGCGGCCGCGTCTAGAATTCGCCATGCCTCACGACTATCGAGCGCACCTGGACTGGATCCGGGCGCAGGTGCCGGCCCAGCGCGACGAACTGCTGCGCCTGTCCAACATCAACTCCGGCAGCTACCACGCCGACGGCGTCAATCGCGTTGCCGACCGGATCGAGCAGCTGTTCGCGCCGCTCGGCGCGCGCGCCGAGCGCCTCGAACTGCCGCCGCACCGCGTGACCAACGATCGCGGCGAAGCGGTCGAACATGCGGTCGGCCGAGCGCTGCGGCTGCGCCGGCGCCCCGACGCGCCGCTGCGGGTGTTCCTGGCCGGCCACATGGACACGGTGTTCAGCAAGGGCCATTCGTTCCAGTCCGCGCGCTGGCTCAACGATGACACGCTGAACGGCCCCGGCGTCGCCGACCTCAAGGGCGGGCTGCTGGTCATGCTGCTCGCGCTGTCGGCGCTCGAGCGCAGTCCGTGGAAGGACCGCGTCGGCTGGGAGATCGTGTTCAATCCGGACGAGGAGATCGGCTCGGAGGGCTCGGCGCCGCTGTTCAAGGAAGGCGCGGCGCGCAACGCCTTCGGGCTCGTGTTCGAGCCGTCGTTCCCGGACGGCAACCTGGCGTCGGCGCGCAAGGGCAGCGGCAACTTCGACGTGATCGTGCGCGGACGCGCCGCGCACGCCGGGCGCGACCCGCACCTGGGCCGCAACGCGATCCGCGCCGCGTCCGACGTGGTCGCCGCGCTCGACGCCCTGAACGGCAAGCGCGACGGCCTGACGCTGAACGTCGGCTACGTCCACGGCGGCGGCCCGACCAACATCGTGCCGGACCTGTGCATCCTGAAATTCAACGTGCGCACGAACATTGCCGACGACGAAGGCTGGCTGCACGAGCAGCTCGATCGCATCCTGGTCGACGCGCAGAAGCGCGAAGGCATCAAGCTCGAGCTGCGCGGCAGCTTTACGCGCGGTCCCAAGGTCATGACGCCGGGGATCGAGCGCCTGGCCGGCCTGATCGGCGACTGCGGCCGGCAGCTCGGCCTCGCCCTCGAGTTCCGCCCGACCGGCGGCTGCTGCGATGGCAACAACCTGGCGGCGGCCGGGCTGCCCAACATCGACAACCTCGGGGTCGTCGGCGGCGAGATCCACAGCGATCGCGAATTCATGCGACTGTCGAGCCTCGGCGAGCGCGCGCAGCTGTCCGGACTGCTGCTGCTGCGCCTGGCCTCCGGCGACCTGACCTGGACCTACTAGAATGAACGTCATCCGTCCCATCCGCCTGGCCGACCTCGACGCGCTGCTGCGCCTGGCCAAGACCGCCGGCGTCGGCTTCACCTCGCTGCCGCCGGTCGCCGAGTTCCTGCAGGCCAAGATCGAGCTGTCCGAGAAGTCATTCGCCGCCGCCGTCACGGCCGCCGGCCACGAGCGCTACATGTTCGTGCTCGAGGACAGCGACAGCGGCCGCGTCGGCGGCTGCTGCGCGATCGAGGCGGCGTGCGGCCTCGACGAGCCGTTCTACAACTACCGCATCGGCACCACGGTGCACGCCAGCCGCGAGCTGAAGATTTACAACCTGACGCCGACGCTGTACCTGTCGAACGATTACACCGGCGCCAGCGTGTTGTGCTCGCTGTTCCTCGATCCCGCGTTCCGCTCGGGCGGCACCGGCCACCT
Source organism: Nevskiaceae bacterium (assembly GCA_050740195.1). Taxonomy (GTDB): domain Bacteria; phylum Pseudomonadota; class Gammaproteobacteria; order Nevskiales; family Nevskiaceae; genus JACPFV01. Next base: position 12,051 of record JBOICR010000125.1, read on the forward strand.
GCTGTCGCGCAGCCGTTTCATGCTGATGGCGCAGTTCCCGCAGCGTTTCGCCGCCAGGGTCATCGCCGAGATGCGCGGCGTGTCGGACGAGAGCGGCCGCTCGCCGTTCTGGGAGGGCCTGGGCCGGCACTTCTTCACCATCGACTACGGCGACGCCGAGCACATCGTCGGCATGGGCAACAAGGCGTTCATCGCCGAGCTGATGCCCAAGCACCCGATCTACACGGTGTTGCTGTCGCCAGAGGCACGCGCGGTGATCGGCAAGGTGCACACGCAAACCGGGCCGGCGCTGCACCTGCTCGAGCGCGAGAACTTCCGCATGACGGGCTACATCGACATCTTCGACGGCGGTCCCACGATCGAGTCGCCGGCGGCGGAAATCCGCACCGTCAAGCGCAGCCGGCTGCTGAAAGCGGTCGTCGGCCAGGACAGCAACGCCGTGCCGCACCTGGTCGCCAATACCAGGCTCGACGAATTCCGCTGCCTGCTGGCCGACGTGAACCCGGCCGCCGCCGAGGCGTCGCTGTCCAAGGTGCAGCTCGAGGTCCTGCGCGTGAAGCCGGGCGACACCGTACGCGTGACGGCACTGTGATGGGCGCGGCCGGGCAGCTGTTCATCGACGGCCGCTGGGCCGCCGGCACCGGCGCCGCGTTCACCAGCCGCGATCCGGCCACGGGCGAGACGCTGTGGTCGGGCAACGCCGCCGCGCCGGCCGACGTCGACCGCGCCTTCGCCGCGGCGCGCCGCGCGTCGGAGAGCTGGAGCGCGCTGCCGTCCGCCGAGATCGAGGCGGTCGTGCGCCGGTTCGCCGGCGAAGTCGAGAAGAGCAAGGAAGCGCTGGCCGAAGCCATCGCGCGCGAGACCGGCAAGCCGCTGTGGGACACGCGCACCGAAGTCACGGCGATGGTCAACAAGATCGACATCTCGGTCCGCGCCTTCCAGGCGCGCACCGGCGCGACGGAAACGCCGGGACCGGCCGGCACCCATGCCGTTCGCCACAAGCCGCACGGCGTGGTCGGAGTGTTCGGCCCGTACAACTTTCCGGGCCACCTGCCCAACGGCCACATCGTGCCGGCGCTGCTGGCCGGCAACACGGTGGTGTTCAAGCCGAGCGAGTTGACGCCGCGCGTCGCCGAGGAGACGGTCCGCCTGTGGGAGCGCGCCAGCCTGCCGCCCGGCGTGATCAACCTGCTGCAGGGCGAGCGCGCCACCGGCGAGGCGATCGCCGCGCACGCGGAACTCGACGGCCTGTTCTTCACCGGCAGCGAGCGCGTCGGCCACCTGCTGCACCGCCAGTTCGCCGATCGGCCGCACAAGATCCTCGCGCTCGAGATGGGCGGGAACAATCCGCTGGTGGTCGGCGCCGTCGCCGACGTGCGCGCCGCCGTGCACGAGATCGTGCAGTCGGCTTACCTGTCGAGCGGCCAGCGCTGCACCTGCGCGCGGCGCCTGTTCGTTGCGCAGGGCGCTGCCGGCGACACGCTGCTGCAAGCCCTCGCCACCGCGGTGGACCGGATCCGGGTCGGCGCGTGGAATGACGATCCCGCGCCGTTCATGGGCCCGCTGATCTCGCCGGCCGCGGCCGACGCGCTGCTGGCGGCGCAGCGGAAGCTGGTCGGGCTCGGCGCGAAACCGCTGGTCGAAAGCCGCAAGCTGGACCGGGGTGCCGCGTTCGTGACGCCGGGCCTGCTCGACGTAAGCGGCGTGCGCGACCTGCCCGACGAGGAATACTTCGGCCCGCTGCTCAGCGTGATCCGCAGCGACTCGCTTGAAAATGCCATTCAGCAGGCCAACCGCACGCGCTATGGCCTGTCGGCGGCCCTGCTGTCGGACCGTCGCGACGAATACGACCTGTTCTACCGGAAGATCCGCGCCGGCATCGTCAACTGGAACAAGCAGACCACCGGCGCCAGCAGCGCGGCGCCGTTCGGCGGCGTCGGCGCCAGCGGCAACCACCGCCCGAGCGCGTACTACGCCGCCGACTACTGCGCCTACCCCGTCGCATCCGTGGAAACGCCGAAGCTGCAGATGCCGACGACACTTTCTCCCGGTCTCACGCTCTAGGCACGCGGAGGTTTCACCATGACCGTCACCCGCTTCGCTTCCCTGATCGTCCTCGCCGCGCTGGCCCTGCCGGCGTCCGCCGCCGGCGACGACTTCGCCGACGTTCGCAAGCAGGTCACCATGCGCCACGACGAGGCGGTGTCCCGGCTGCGCGACTGGATCGCCGCGCCGGCGATCGCCGCGGAGGATCGCGGCTTTCCCGACGGCGCCGAACGCATGGCGAAACTGGCGCGCGACGCCGGCTTCCAGCAGGTGGCGGTGATCAGCACCGGGGGCAAGCCCGGCGTGTTCGGCACGCTCGACGCCGGCGCGGCGAAGACCGTCGGCCTGTATTTCATGTACGACGTGAAGCAGTTCGATCCGGCCGAGTGGCGGCTCGGGCCGCCGCTCGAGGGCCGGATGGTCGACAAGCCCGGCCTCGGCAAGGTCATGGTCGGCCGCGGTGCGGTGAACCAGAAAGGACCCCAGGCCGCGTTGCTCGCGGCGCTGCACGCGATCCGCGGCGCCGGCCGCAAGATGCCGGTGAACCTGGTGCTGGTCGCCGAGGGCGAGGAGGAAATCGGCTCGCCGCACATCACGCAGATCGCGCACCGGCAGGAGGTCGCCGCCGCGCTCGCCAACACCATCGGCGTGTTCATGCCCAGCGCGCAGCAGGACCTCGACGGCGTGGTCACCGTGAGCCTCGGCGCCAAGGGCGTGGTCGAGCTGCAACTGGTCGCCAGCGGCGACACCTGGGGCCGCGGGCCCACCAAGGACATACATTCCTCGCTGAAGGCCATGGTCGACAGCCCGGCCTGGCGGCTGGTACGCGCGCTCGACACACTGGTGTCGAAAGACGGCAACACGATCGCGATCGACGGCTACCCGAAGCCGCGACCGATCAGCCAGGAGGAGCGCGCGATGGTGGCCGCGGGCTCGAAGCGCCGCAACGAAGCCAAGGCAATGACACAGTACGGCGTGAAGCACTGGATCGACGACCTGGCGTGGCAGCAGGCCAACGAGCGGCTGATCTCGCAGCCGACGGTCAACATCCAGGGGCTGGTCGGCGGCTACACCGGCCCCGGCGGCAAGACCG
>JBOICR010000126.1:0-22494 GCA_050740195.1 Nevskiaceae bacterium
GACAGCTTCATCAGCAGCGTCGCCATCACCACCGGCGCCGCGAGTGCCGCCCAGCCCCACGGTGCGCCCAGCGCGAGTGGCACATAGGCCAGCCAGTGCACGCACTCGAAGAAGTAGTTCGGATGGCGCGAGTACCGCCACAGCCCGTCGCGGCAGACCTGCCCCTTGTTCTGCGGATTCGCGCGGAAGCGCTCCATCTGTCGGTCGGCCAGGCCCTCGCCCGCGACGGCCACGATCCAGATCAGGCCGGCGAGCACGACGTTGACGGCGGCCGGATCGGCCGCGCGATACGCCGCCGGCAGGAATGCGCTCGCCGACAGCAGCAGCGTGAACACGTTCTGGAACTGGAAGAACCAGAACATGTTGCGGTCGGCGGCCGCGCCCCAGCGCGCGCGGAACGCCGCGTAGCGGAAGTCCTCGGGCTTGCCGGCGTTGCGCAGCCACAGGTGCAGGCCGAGGCGCGCGCCCCAGGTCGCGCCCATCAGGCCGAGCGCCAGCCGCGTGAGCTCCGGCGCGCTGCCGGCGATCGCGTAGAACACCGCGAGCAAGCCGAGCGTGAACGCCCAGATCGGATCGACCAGCCCGGCGTTGCGCGTGCGCAGTTGCAACAGCCAGGCGCCAGTCTTGGCGGCGACGACGATGGCGACGGTGGCGAGAAACGCGGCGAGCGGGCTCATGGGGGGTCAGTGCCGCGGCGCGACGCCGGCCCTGGCCTCGGTCGCGTCGAACAGGCGCTGCATTTCGGCGGCGCTGTAGCGGTACGACTTGCCGCAGAACTCGCAGGTCACCTCGACCTCGCCGCGTTCGCGCACCAGGCTCTCGAGCTCCTTGCGGCCGAGCGACACCAGCATCGTCGAGATGCTGGCGTGGCTGCAGCGGCACACCAGCGCCACCGGCTTGGGCCGGAACACGCGGATGTCCTCATCGGGAAAGACCTTCAGCACCAGCCCCTCGGTATGCGTGCCGGCCAGCTCGGCCGGCGACAGGGCGCCGAACAGCGTCTGCAGGTGCTGCCAGTGCTCGTCGCCGTCGCCCTCGCGGGCCGGCAGGCGCTGGATCAGCAGCCCGCGCAGGCGCTGGTCGTCGCCGGCGAAGCACAGCCGCGTGGCGAGCTGTTCGGACTGCGTGAAATAGCGCTCGAGCGCCAGCGCCAGCGTCGAGCCGCGCGCCTCGACCAGCGCCTGGTAGTTCTGGCCGCCGCGCGCCGCCTCGACCACGAGTCCGAGGATGCCCCCGTCCATCAGCGCGTCGAGCCCACCGGCGGCGTTGGCGTCGGCCTTGGCCATGCCGCGGATATTCAGGTCCGGGTCGGATTGCGCGACCAGCAGCTTCAGCGGCCCCTTGCCGTGCTGGAACTGCAGCGACAGGCGGCCCTTGAAGGCGGTCTGCGCCGCCAGCAGCGTGATGGCGACGCAGGATTCGCCGACCAGCCGGCGCACGTCTGGCGAATAGTTGCGGTGGCCGAGCATGTCGGCGACGCCGGTCTCGATCTCGACCCAGGCGCCGCGCACATTGCGGTGCTCGAACAGGAAAGGGGTTACGGCGTCGGGCATGGCGACTACGCCTTGAGCTTTTCCTTGAGCAGGCGATTCAGCTCGGCCGGGTTGGCCTTGCCGCCGGTCGCCTTCATGGCCTGGCCGACGAAGAAGCCGAACAGCTTGTCCTTGCCCGAACGGTATTCCGCCAGCTGGCCGGGGTTGGCGGCCATCACCTGCTCGATCGCCTGCTCGATCGCGCCGGTGTCGGTGATCTGCTTGAGGCCTTTCCTCTCGATGATCGCGTCGGCCGTGCCCTCGCCCGCCATCATCGCCTCGAACACTTCCTTGGCAATCTTGCCGGAGATGGTGTTGTCGTCAATGCGCTTGAGCAGGCCTGCGAGCGCGCTCGACGAAACGGGCGACCCCGCGATGTCCTTGCCGGCCTTGTGCAACGCGCCGAGCAGGTCGGTCGTGGTCCAGTTGGCGCAGAGCTTGGCGTCGGCGCCGGACTCTTTCACGACCGCCTCGTAGAAGCGGGCCAGCGCCTGCTCGCCGGTCAGCACGCCGGCGTCGTACGCCGGCAGGCCGTACTGCGTCATGAAGCGCTGGCGCTTGGCCTCCGGCAGCTCGGGCAGTGTCGCGCGCACCTGCGCGACGTACTCGTCGCTGCAGGTGACCGGCAGCAGGTCCGGATCCGGGAAGTAGCGATAGTCCATCGCCTCTTCCTTGGTCCGCATCGTGCGCGTCTCGCCGGTGTCCGGGTTGAACAGGCGCGTCTCCAGCACGACCTTGCCGCCGGACTCGAGCACTTCGGTCTGGCGCGCGATCTCGAAATCGATTGCTTTCTCGACGAAGCGGAACGAGTTGATGTTCTTGGTCTCGGTGCGCGTGCCGAACTTGCTCTCACCCTTCCTGCGCACCGACACGTTGGCGTCGCAGCGGAACGAGCCTTCCTGCATGTTGCCGTCACAGATGCCCAGGTAGACGACGAGCTGGTGCAGCTGCTTCATGTAGGCCACGGCCTCGGCCGCGCTGCGCAAGTCCGGCTCCGACACGATCTCGATCAGCGGCGTGCCGGCGCGGTTCAGGTCGATGCCGGTGGCGGCGCCAAAGCCTTCATGCAGCGACTTGCCGGCGTCCTCCTCCAGATGCGCGCGCGTCACGCCGATGGTCTTGGTGCCGCCGCCCTCGACGGCAATGGTGACCTTGCCCTTGCTGACGATGGGCAGCTCGTACTGCGAGATCTGGTAGCCCTTCGGCAGGTCCGGATAGAAGTAGTGCTTGCGCGCGAACACGCAGCGCGGCGCGATCTGCGCGTCGATGGCCAGCCCGAACTTCACCGCCATCTTCACGGCGTCCCCGTTCAGCACCGGCAGCACGCCGGGCAGGCCCAGATCGATCGCACAGGCCTGCGTGTTGGGCTCGGCGCCGTAGGCGGTCGCCGCGCCGGAGAAGATCTTCGATTTCGTCAGCAGCTGGCAGTGGATCTCCAGCCCGATGACGGCTTCCCAGTTGCCGTTCACCGGGTTTTCCCCTGCTTCGCGGCGGGTTTCTTTGCGGCGGGCGGCGCCGTTACCGCCGGCTTGGCGGGCGTGCCGCAGCCGGCGCTGGCCACCGCTCCGCCCTCGCCGAGCGTGGCGAACGGCCCGCGGATCGCGTTGTCCGGCAGGCGGATCGTCTCGGGCGTGTAGTGGAAGGTCTGGCTCGCGTGCACCTTCGCGTCCGTGGGCGGATAGCTCTGGAACACCCACTGCTTCATCGCGGCGACGGTCGGCGCGGCCAGTTCCTTCGGCTTTGCTTCCAGCACCTCGACCTCGCCGACGATGCCGTCGTGCCGGATCTCGAACTTCACCGTCACGCACCCGCCGTCGGGGCCCACGTTCGAGTACTGCGGCATGACCCGCTGGTAGATCTGCAACTGGCGCGGCGGCGTTGGCTTGGCCGGCGGCGCCTCCGGTTGCGGTTGCGCCATCGCGTTCGGCGCAAGCAGCGCCGCGAGGAGCAACAGGGCCGGGGAGCACTTCATTCGAATCCCTTCGGCAGTTGCCGGTGCCAGTCCGTCGCAAGCTGGTACTGGTGCGCGACGTTCAGCAGGCGCGCCTCGTCGAAATAGTTGCCCATCAGCTGCACACCGACCGGCAAGCCGTTCACGAACCCCCCCGGCAGCGACATCGCCGGAATGCCCGCCAGGTTCGCCGCGATGGTGTAGATGTCGTTCAGGTACATCGCGACCGGATCCGACGACTTGTCGCCGAGCTTGAACGCAGGCGCCTGCGCGGTCGGGCCAAGCACGATGTCCACCGTCTTGAACGCGCGCCGGAAGTCATCGCAGATCATGCGGCGGATTTTCTGCGCCTTCAGGTAGTAGGCGTCGAAGTAGCCGTGGCTCAGCACGTAGGTGCCGACCATGATGCGGCGCTGCACTTCGGCGCCGAAGCCCTGGCCGCGCGATTTCTTGTAGAGCTCCTCGAGCGTTTTCACGCCGTCGGCGCGGTGGCCGTAGCGCACGCCGTCGAAGCGCGCGAGGTTGCTCGACGCCTCCGCCGGCGCGACGACGTAGTAGGTCGGCACCGACAGCGGCGAGTTCGGCAGCGAGATCTCCGAAACCGTCGCGCCGAGCTCCTGGAATTTCTTCACGGCGGCCATCACGCACTCGCGCGTGCCGGCTTCGAGCCCGTCGGTGAAATACTCCTTCGGCAGGCCGATGCGCAGGCCCTTGACCGGCTGCGCCAGCGCGGCGGCGTAGTCCGGGACCGGCCGGTCGACGGAGGTCGAATCCATCGGGTCGAAACCCGCCATCGCCGACAGCACGTGCGCGCAGTCCTCGGCGGTGCGGGCCACCACGCCGGCCTGGTCCAGGGACGAGGCGAACGCGATCATCCCGTAGCGCGACACCCTGCCGTAGGTCGGCTTGAACCCGGTCAGGTTGGTCAGCGAAGCCGGCTGGCGGATCGAGCCGCCGGTGTCGGTCGCGGTCGCCACCGGCGCCAGGCCCGCGGCGACCGATGCCACCGAGCCGCCGGAACTGCCGCCGGGCACCCGGGTCACGTCCCAGGGGTTCTTCACCGGGCCGTACCAGCTGGTTTCGTTGGACGAACCCATCGCGAACTCGTCCATGTTGGTCTTGCCCAGCATCACGCTGCCGGCCTGCTTGAGGCGGCTGACGATGGTGGCGTCGTAGGGCGCCACGAACTTGTCGAGCATGCGGCTGCCGCAGGAGGTCCGGACCCCCTGCGTGCAGAAAATATCCTTTTGCGCCAGCGGGATGCCTACGAGCGCACCCGCGTCCCCCTGGGCCAGGCGGGCGTCCGCGGCGGCCGCGTCCTTGAGCGCCGAGCCGGCACAGACGGTGACGAAGCTGTTGAGCTGGCGGTCGTGGCTGTCGATGCGGCTGAGGAAGTGCCGCGCCAGCTCGACCGCCGAGAACTTCCTCGCCCGCAGCCCGGCGGCCAGCTCGCGCAACGACAGGGTATGCAGGCTCACTCGATCACCTTCGGCACGATGTACAGCCCGTGCTGGACCTGCGGGGCGTTGGCCTGGAAAGCCTCGCGCCGGTCGGGCTCGGTGACGGCGTCCGGCCGCAGGCGCTGGCTCATGTCCAGCGGATGGGCCATCGGCTCGATGCCGGAGGTGTCGGCGCGCGCCAGCTGGTCGACCATCGCAAGGATGTTCGACAGTTCGCGCGCGTACTTCTCCTCCTGATCAACCTTGAGTTCGAGCCGCGCAAGGTGCGCGACCTGCCTGATCTGGTCGGCGGTTAGCGACATGGGGATTCCCGGAAAGGCGGCAATTCTGCCAAAAAAGGCACGGGAAAGCCTCATTTGCGACCAAAAAACGCTTGCCAATTGCTGCGCCGCACGGCTACATTGCGCGGACTTTTTCAAGTTATCTCAATGGTTTAATCGCGCCTTCGGGCGTCTGGTTCACCTTCGCCGGCCCACATTAAATGCTCGACGCTGTTCGCAGAATTTTCGTCAACGATCTTTCCATCGATCTCGGCACCGCCAATACGCTGATCTTCGTACGCGACGAGGGCATCGTGCTCAACGAGCCGTCGGTGGTCGCGATCCGCAGCGACGTGCGCGGCGCGAAGAAAATCGAAGCCGTCGGCCTCGACGCGAAACGCATGCTCGGCCGCACGCCCGGCAACATCACGACGATCCGTCCGCTGCGCGACGGCGTCATCGCCGACTTCACCGTCACCGAGAAGATGCTGCAGCACTTCATCCGCAAGGTGCAGCGCGGCCGCATGTACAAGCTCACCCGCGTCGTCGTGTGCGTGCCGTACGGCTCGACCCAGGTCGAGCGCCGCGCGATCCGCGAATCGGTCGAGAACGCCGGCGCGCGCAAGGTGTACGTGATCGAGGAGCCGATCGCCGCCGCGCTCGGCGCCGGCATCCCGATCGCCGAGGCGCGCGGCTCGATGGTGCTCGACATCGGCGGCGGCACCTCGGAAGTCGCGGTCATCTCGCTCGGCGGCATCGTCTACGCCGAGAGCACGCGCGTCGCCGGTGACAAGTTCGACGACGCGATCGTCAACTACGTGCGCCGCCAGTACAACATGCTGATCGGCGAGGCCACCGCCGAGAAAATCAAGATCGAGATCGGCACGGCGTTCCCGGGCCACGAGGTGCAGGAGATCGACGTTGTCGGCCGCCACCTGGCCGCCGGCGTGCCGCGCACCTTCACGATGAACTCCAACGAGATCCTCGACGCGCTGCAGGAGCCGCTGGCCGGCATCGTCTCGGCGGTCAAGAAGGCGCTGGAGCGCACGCCGCCGGAGCTCGGCTCCGACGTCGCCGAGCGGGGCATCGTGCTGACCGGCGGCGGCGCGCTGCTGCGCGACATCGACAAGCTGATCTCGGAGGAGACCGGCCTTCCGGTGGTGATCGCCGACGACCCGCTGACCTGCGTTGCGCGCGGCGGCGGCCTGATGCTGGACACGCTGGACCAGCACGGGGAGCTTTTGAGCGTAGAGTGAGGGAGATCAATGGGGTCAGAGTCGATTGATTGTTTCGGGCCGCTCTCGCCCCGGCACCGCGACCCGTTAATCAATCGACTCTGACCCCGTCGTGAGCACCCTCGCCGCCTCGACGCGCCGCCCGCTGTTTCCGCGGGGCCCCGGCATCGGCCTCAAGGCCCTCCTGCTGTGCCTGCTCGCACTCGGCGCGATCCTCACCGACGCGCGCACCCAGACGCTGGCGCCGGTCCGCAACAGCCTGACCTGGCTGCTGACCCCCGTTCTGTGGATCGCCGGGCTGCCGTCGATGGTCGCCGGCAGCGCCGAGCACCTGCAGACGCGCGAGTCGCTGCTCGACGAGAACGCCGTGCTGCGCGACAACAACCTCGAGCTGCAGGCGCGGCTGCAGAAGGTGCAGGCGCTCGAGACGGAGAACCACCGCCTGCGCGAGCTGCTGTCCTCGTCGGCGCAGCTCGAAGAGCGCGTGCTGATCGCCGAGATCCTGTCGGCCTCGCAGGACCCGTACCGCCAGCAGATCGTGCTGAACAAGGGCGCGCGCGACGGCGTGTACAAGGGCCAGGCGCTGGTCGACGCGCAGGGCGTGCTGGGCCAGGTCGTCGCCGTGACGCCGACACGGTCGACCGCGCTGCTGCTGACCGACCCGAACCACGGCATCCCGGTGGAGATCAACCGCACCGGACTGCAGACCATCGCGCTGGGACGCGGCGACGGCCAATCGCTGGTGCTGCCGTACCTGCCCGGCACCGCCGACGTGAAGATCGGCGACCTGCTGGTGTCCAGCGCGCTCGGCGGGCGCTTCCCGGCCGGCTACCCGGTCGGCCAGGTCACCGAACTCAAGCACGATGCCGGAGAGCACTTCATGGAGGCGCTCGCCCGGCCGGCCGCGCAGCTGAACCGCGGCCGCCAGGCGCTGCTGGTCTGGAGCGAGAGTTTCGACGTCAACGAGCCGCCGCAGCTGCCGGCCGAGCCGACGCCGCAGGGGCCGCCGTGACCGACCGCGCGCCGCGCCCGCTGATCGCCGCCACGCTCGCCGCGGCGCTGGTGCTGCAGCTGGTCGAGCTGCCGTACGCGCTCGCCACGCTGCGGCCGATGCTCGTGCCGCTGGTGCTGGTGTACTGGGTCCTGGTCGTGCCGCAGCCGACCGGGCTGCTCACGGCCTGGATCGTCGGGCTGCTGCTCGACGTGCTGCTCGGCAGCGTGCTCGGCGCGCACGCGCTCGGGCTCACCATCATGGTGTTCGTGACGCTGCAGGTGCGCGGCATCCTGTCGCTGTATCCGCTCTGGCAGGAAGCGCTCGCGCTCGTGCCGATCTGGATGCTGTACGCCTTCATCATGTTCTGGATCGACGGAGCCACCGGCCACCGCGCCGACCCGTGGCTGCACTGGACGCCGATCGTGACCACCGGCTTGTGCTGGCCGCCGGCGTTCGCGCTGATGAACGCGCTCGCCGCCCGCACGCAGCGCGACTCGCTGTCGCTGTGAGCCCCTGACGTGGCCCGTTACGCCGCGCTGAAGAACCTGCACGTCGAGCGGGAGACGTTCGTCGGCCGCGTCAACTTCGCGATGCTGTCGTGCGCGGCGCTGGCGCTGCTGCTGGCCGGCCGCCTCGTGCACCTGCAGGTGATCGACCACGACTACTACACCACGCGCTCCGACGAGAACCGGATGCGCCTGACCGTGACCCCACCCGTGCGCGGCCTGATCTACGACCGCAACGGCGCGCTGCTGGCGCAGAACGCGCCGGGCTTCCGCCTCGAGGTCGTGCGCGAGGAAGTGCCGGACCTCGAGCGCGCGCTGGCGCGCGCCGGCCAGCTGGTGAACCTGAGCGAAGCGGACCTCAAGCGCTTCCGCGAGCGCCTCGCCAAGACGCCGAAGTACCAGGGCGTGGCGCTGCGCACCAACCTGTCGATGGAGGAAGTCGCGCGCTTCCAGATCAATCGCTACGAGTTCACCGGCGTCGACATCAACGCGGGCCTGACGCGCAGCTATCCCCTCGGCCATTCCGCCTCGCACGTCGTCGGCTACATCGGCGGCATCACGGAGGACGACCTCAAGGCTGTCGACGAGAAGGCCTACCGCGGCACGCAGTACATCGGCCGCATCGGCGTCGAGAAAAGCCACGAGGACCTGCTGCACGGCACGCTGGCTACGAAGATCGTCGAGTCCAGCGCCGGCGGGCGGCCGCTGCGCGAGCTGCCCGAGCTGTCGCAGCGCGGCGCGCCGGGCCTGAACCTGATGCTGTCGATCGACGCGCGCCTGCAGGCCGCGGCCGAGAAGGCGTTCGGCCCGCGCAACGGCGCGCTGGTCGCGATCGAGCCCGGCACCGGCGAGATCCTCGCGCTGCTGTCGAAGCCCGGCTTCGACCCGCACCTGTTCGTCGAGGGCATCGACGCCGCTACCTACAAGATCCTCAACGACGACCGGACGCACCCGCTGTTCAATCGCGCGCTGCAAGGCCAGTACTCGCCCGGCTCGACGATCAAGCCGTTCATGGCGCTGGCGGCGCTCGAGGCCGGCGTCAAGGATCCGCTCGAGAAGGAGTTCTGCACCGGCGAGTTCACGCTGGCCGGCTCGGCGCGCAAATACCGCTGCTGGGAGCGCAAGGGCCACGGCTGGATGGACATGGAGGAAGGCGTCACGCGCTCGTGCGACGTGTACTTCTACCAGCTGGCGCTGACACTCAACATCGACCGCATCCAGAGCTTCCTGGCGCGCTTCGGGCTCGGCGTGCCGACCGGGCTCGACCTGCCCGGCGAGAAGGGCGGCCTGCTGCCGGGACGCGAGTGGAAGAAGCGCGTGCGCAACGAGCCCTGGTATCCCGGCGAGACGCTGAACATGGGCATCGGCCAGGGCTACCTGACGACGACGCCGGTCCAGCTCGCGCACATGACCGCGCTGATGGCGACGCGCGGCAGGGGCTTCAAGCCGCACATGGTCCACGCGACGCAGGACCCGGCCACCGGGGTGGTGACGCCGGTGGCGCCGGAGCCGCTGCCGCCGGTGAACCTGCGGGCCGCGGACTGGGACCGCGTGGTGCGCGCGATGGAGCACGTCGCGCACGAAGTGGGCGGGACCGCCTACGGCGCGCTGCACGATGCGCCGTATCGCGTCGCCGCCAAGACCGGCACCGTGCAGGTCGCGGCGCTGGCGCAGGACGAGGCGGTCGCGCCCAAGCAGGAGGACGTCGCCGAGCACCTGCGCGACCACGCGCTGTTCATCGCTTTTGCCCCGGCGGAGGCGCCGAAGATCGCGCTGGTCGTGCTGGTCGAGCATGCCGGCGGCGGCGGCGGCCGGATCGCCGCGCCGATCGCGCGCCAGGTGATGGACGCCTGGCTGGTCCCGCCCGCGGCGCCGATACCGGTTCAGCAGAAGGCCGCGCCATGAGCACTCCGACCACGGCGCTGCCGGGCGCGCCAGACGTGGGCTGGGACACCTACCTGGCCCGCGCGCACCTCGACCTGTGGCTCGCGATCATGCTGCTGATGCTCGCGGCGATCGGCCTGTCGGTGCTGTACAGCGCCTCGGGCCATTCGGCCGACATGGTGTTCAGCCAGGCGCAGCGCATGGCGCTGGGCTTCGTCGTCATGCTGGTGTGCGCCCAGGTGCCGCCGGAGATCTACCGCGCGCTGGCGCCCTGGTTCTACGGCGCGACCCTGGTGCTGCTGCTCCTGGTGCTGCTGCTCGGCGACACCTCCAAGGGCGCGCAGCGCTGGCTCGACATCGGCCTGCGCTTCCAGCCGTCCGAGCTGATGAAGCTCGCCATGCCGCTCGCGGTGGCGGCGTTCCTGCACAGCCGCTCGCTGCCACCGCGCGTGCCGACGGTGCTGGCGACGCTGGTCCTGGTCGGCGTGCCGAGCGCGCTGATCGTGGTGCAGCCCGACCTCGGCACCGGCCTGCTGGTCGTGTGCGCCGGCGTGTTCGCGCTGTACTTCGGCGGCTGGGGCTGGCGCTGGATCGCGGGCGGCATCGGCTGCGCGACGGCCGCGGCGTGGCCGCTGTGGCAATTCCTGCACGACTACCAGCGCCAGCGCGTGCTGACCTTCCTCGACCCCGAGACCGATCCGCTCGGCGCGGGCTACCACATCACGCAGAGCAAGATCGCGATCGGCTCCGGCGGCCTGTTCGGCAAGGGCTGGATGAACGGCACGCAGGCGCATCTCGAGTTCCTGCCCGAATCGCACACCGACTTCATCTTCGCGGTCTATTCCGAGGAGTTCGGCCTGCTCGGCATCCTGCTGCTGCTGGGCCTGTACCTCGCGATCGTCGGCCGCGGCCTGATGATCGCCTCGCGCGGCCAGGACACGTTCCAGCGGCTGGTCGCCGGCTCGTTGTCGCTGACGTTCTTCCTGTACGTGTTCATCAACATGGGCATGGTGCTCGGCCTGCTGCCGGTGGTGGGCGTGCCGCTGCCGATGATCAGTTTCGGCGGCACGTCGGTGGTAAGCTTGCTGGCAGGTTTCGGGATGCTGATGTCCATCCAGACGCACAGGAAGCTGATTTCGAATTAGGGGACAGACCACCATTTCCCCGATGTGCCGTGCAGCCAGAGGACGTTCCGCAAGGAAATGGTGGTCTGTCCCCTGTTTCCTGCTCCTGGTCACGTCGGCCTCCGCCGACTACTCCAGCCACCCCCGCGTTCCTGCCCTGCTCGACAAGCTGCGCACGGAATACGGCTTCACCGCCGCCGAGCTCGACGGCGTGCGCGCCGCGCTGGCGCAGGCCGAGCAGATGCCGCAGCTGATCGAGGCGGAGCAGAAGGCCAAGGAAAAGACGCTGACCTGGCCGGACTACCGCAAGATCCACCTGCAGGACGGCAACATCGCCAACGGCGCGAAATTCCTCGCCGGGAACCGCGCCTGGCTGGCGCGCGCCGAGGCGGAGTACGGCGTGCCGCCTGCGGTGATCGCGGCGATCCTCGGCGTCGAGACCAAGTACGGCAGCTACACCGGCCGGCACCGCGTGCTCGATGCGCTCGCGACGCAGGGCTTCGATCACCCGACGCGCACTCCGTTCTTCTTCGCCGAACTGGCGGAGTTCTTCGTGCTGTGCCGCGAGCAGTCGTTCGTGCCGGCCGAGGTACTCGGCTCCTACGCCGGCGCGGTCGGCGTCGCGCAATTCATGCCGAGCAACTACCGGCGCCTGGCGGTGGATTTCGACGGCGACGGCCGCCGCGACCTGTGGTCCGTGCCCGACGCGATCGGCAGCGTCGCCAACTATTTCGTGAACTACGCGCCGGCGCGCGGCTGGCAGCGCGGCGTGCCGCTGATGGTGCCGGCCGAACTGCGCCACGCGCCGCGGCACGACTGGCCGCTGAATGGCAAGGCGCAGACGCACCGCGTCGCCGATCTGCTTGAAGCCGGCGTCCGGCCTGCGGTGGAGCTGCCGGGCGACACCGCGGTCGGGCTGGTGGAACTCACGCTGTCGCACGAGTCCAGGGACAAGGAGTACTGGCTCGGCCTGCAGAATTTCTACTCGGTGATGTCGTACAACCCGCGCGTCTACTACGCGATGGCGGTCTCGCAGCTGGCGGGGGAATTGCAGAATGCGCCGGGCCGCTAGCGCGCTGGCGGTCGCCGTGCTCGCGGCGTGCTCGTCTTCACGTCCCATTCCGCCGTCGGGCCCTTCGCCCGACGGCTACCCGGACGCGGGCGCGGTTCCGCCGACCGCCCATGCCATGCCCGATGCCGTGCCGGTGGCCGAGCCGCGCAGCCGCTACGGCAACCCGAAGACCTATGAAGTCATGGGCGAACGCTACTTCGTGCTGAACTCGGCCGAGGGCTACAAGGAACAGGGCCGCGCGTCCTGGTACGGCACCAAGTTCCACGGCAAGCGCACGTCCAGTGGCCAGCCTTACGACATGTACCAGATGACCGCCGCCCACAAGACGCTGCCGCTGCCGACCTACGTCCGCGTGACGCGCAAGTCGAACGGCCGCAGTGTCGTCGTCAAGGTCAACGACCGCGGCCCGTTCCACACCGGCCGCATCATCGACTTGTCCTACGCGGCGGCCGCGCGGCTCGACCTGTTGACTGACGGCTCGGCCGAGGTCGAGGTCGAGGCGCTCGCCCCGGGCGCGTCCGCTGCCGCTCCGATGGCGCCGTTCCTGGAACTGGCCGCGACCGACGACCCGATCTACGCGGTCGCCGTGCGCGAGGACGCCTCCGGCCTGGGCATCGGCGCGGTGGAGATCCGCACGTTCGAGCAGGGCGACGACGTGCTGTATCGCGTGCTGGCCGGCCCGTTCCGGGACGGCGCCAGCCTGGACGCGGCGCGTCGGCAGCTGGCCGCCGCCAGCCTCGAGGGCAAGCCCGTCGCGCAGTAAGTGCAACCCCGGTGGCCAATTGGTGGTCTGTCCCCTAATATCCGCGCGCCCGCCGAGCGGGCCCGATGGGGTGAACCTGTGGATGCAGGAAAGGTTGTGACGGGGGCGGCGACGGCCTACGTCAACGGCGCATTCGTGCCGGTGGCGGAGGCCCGCGTGCCGGTGCTGGATCGCGGCTTCCTGTTCGCCGACGGCGTCTACGAAGTCGTCCCCGCCTACGGCGGCAAGCCCTTCGCGCTGAAGGAGCACCTCGTGCGCCTCGCGCGCAGCCTGAAAGAGCTGCAGATCACCAACCCCCACAGCGAGGCCGAATGGGCCGGGCTGACCGACCAGCTCATCGCACAGAACGGCGGCGGCGACTGCATGATCTATTTCCAGATCACGCGCGGGGCGCCGGCGAAGCGCAGCCATGCGTTCCCGATGGGGACCGCGCCGACCGTGGTCGGCCTGTGCAACGCGTTGCCGACACCCGGCGAAGCTGCGCTGCGCGACGGCGTCAGCGCGATCACGCGCCCCGACCTGCGCTGGGGCCGCTGCGACATCAAGTCGATCGCGCTGCTGCCGAACATCCTCGCGACGCAGGCCGCCAGCGAGCAGGCCTGCAACGAATGCATCCTGCACCGCGACGGCCGCGTGACCGAAGGCGCGTCGAGCAACGTGTTCGCCGTGCTCGGGCGCACCGTGGTGACGCCGTCGAAGGGCCCCGAGATCCTGTCGGGCATCACGCGCGACGTCCTGATCGACGCGCTGGTCGCGGCGAAGGTCCAGCTCAAGGAAAAGCGGCTGACGCTAAACGAGCTGCGCAGCGCCGACGAGATCTGGCTGACCAGCTCGACGCGCGAGGTGCTGCCGGTGACCAGGCTCGACGGCGAACCGGTCGGCGCGCGCAAGCCGGGGGCGCTGTGGAAGAAGGCCTACGCGCTGTTCCAGGAAGCCAAGCGGCGCGCCGCTTGATGCCGCGATGCAGCGGCGAGGTCATTAGCCTGCCTCGGTGCGGCGCGAATTGCTCGGGCTTGGCGCCTCGCTCCGCGAATGGCTCGCCGGACCGCGGCTTGCGCTCGCTCGCCATGGCTCGCTCGCCGCTGCGCCACGCCCCTTCGGGGCTCCGGTCCGGCTGCGCCTTATTTCGCTTCGCAAGCCGCCAAGCCCTGCGCCCGATCGCACCGCGCGATCCCTGCGGGTCGGCCAGCCGGTGACGACGTACATGACGCGCCGCCTCGGCCTGCAGCCCTACGAGCCGGTCTACCGGCGCATGCGCGAGTTCACGCTGGCGCGCACCGCCGACACGGCCGACGAACTGTGGTTCCTCGAGCACGATCCGGTGTTCACGCAGGGCCAGGCCGGCAAGCCCGAGCACGTGCTCGCCCCCGGCGCGATTCCGGTGGTGCAGTCCGACCGCGGCGGCCAGGTGACCTACCACGGCCCCGGCCAGCTGATGGGCTACGTGCTGGTGGATCTGCAGCGCCTCGGCTACGGCATCCGCTCGCTGGTGACGCGGCTCGAGCAGGCTACCGCCGACTGCCTCGCCGGCTACGGCATCGAGGCCGCCGGCCGGCGCGATGCGCCCGGCGTGTACGTCGGCGGCCGAAAAATCTGCTCGCTCGGGCTGCGCGTGCGCAAGGGCTGCACGTACCACGGCCTGGCGCTGAACGTGGCCATGGACCTCGAGCCGTTCGGGCGCATCAACCCGTGCGGGTTCAAGGGCCTCGCGATGGCGCAGGTGTCCGAGCTTGGCGGGCCGGCCGACCTCGCGACCGTCGCGCGCGACCTCGAACCGCACCTCGCCCGGCGCCTCTGGCTGAACGGCTAAGATAAGGCGGCACCCATGAACTCCCCTGCCGAACCCCTGGTCCGGATCCGCGGACTGCACTTCCGCTTCGGGCCGCGCGTGATCTTCGACGGCGCCGATTTCGACTTCCAGCGCGGCAAGGTCACCGCCGTGATGGGGCCCAGCGGCATCGGCAAGACCACCCTGCTGCGCATCATGGGCGGCCAGTACAAGCCCGACGCCGGCACCGTGCACGTGGACCGCGTCGACGTGCCGGCGCTGTCGCGCCGCGAGCTGTTCGAGTTCCGCAAGCGCCTGGGCATCATGTTCCAGAGCGGCGCGCTGCTGACCGACCTCAACGTCTTCGACAACGTCGCCTTCCCGCTGCGCGAGCACACCAAGCTCCGCGAGTCGATGATCGCCGACCTTGTGCTGATGAAGCTGGACGCGGTCGGCCTGCGCGGCGCGCGCGACCTGTTCCCCGAGGAATGCTCCGGCGGCATGCACCGGCGCATCGCCTTCGCGCGCGCCATCGCGCTCGACCCGATGCTGGTGATGTACGACGAGCCGTTCACCGGCCAGGACCCGATCAACCTCGGGGTGCTGGCGCGCCTGGTGCGCAAGCTCAACGATGCGCTCGGCACCACCTCGGTGATCGTCTCGCACGACGTCGCCGAGACGCTCGACATCAGCGACTACGTCTACCTGATCTCCGACGGCAAGGTCGCCGCGCAGGGTACGCCGGACCAGATCCGCGCCTCCGGCGAGGGCAGCATCCGCCAGTTCCTCAAGGGCGAAGCCGACGGCCCGGTGCCGTTCCATGTGATGGCCCCCGACTACAAGAAAGACCTGCTTGGAGAAGCGGCATGAAGGATCTGCTCGACGTCGTCGTCGATTTCCTGCGCGGTTCCGGGCGCGCGACGATCTTCTTCGGCGCCGTGTTGGCCGCCGTCCCGTCGGCATTGATGCGCCCGCGCCTGCTGGCACAGCAGGTCTACGCGGTCGGCGTGCTGTCGATGGTGATCATCGTCGTGTCCGGCTCGTTCATCGGCATGGTGCTCGCGCTGCAGGGCTACCGCACGCTGGTCGACTTCGGCGCCGAAGAATCGCTCGGCGTGTTCGTCGCGCTGGTGACGGTCCGCGAGCTGGGGCCCGTCGTCACCGCGCTGCTGTTCGCGGGCCGCGCCGGCTCGGCGCTCGCCGCCGAGATCGGCCTGATGCGCGCCACCGACCAGCTCTCCGGCATGGAGATGATGGCGGTGGACCCGGTGCGGCGCGTGGTTGCGCCGCGCTTCATCGCCGGCTTCCTGTCGATGCCATTGCTGGCCGCGATCTTCAGCGTCATGGCCATCGGCGTCGCCGGCGGACACCTGATTGGCGTCGAGGTGCTCGGCGTCGACGACGGCGCCTACTGGTCGCAGATCCACTCGACCGTCGAGTTCCAGGACATCTGGAACGGCGTGGTCAAGTCCGTCGTGTTCGGCACCGTCACGACCTGGATCGCGGTATACCAGGGCTACCATGCGCCACCGACTTCGTCGGGGGTTTCGGACGCCACCAAGAACACCGTCGTGATGTCTTCGCTGGCGATCCTGGCGCTGGACTTCATCCTGACCGCGTTCATGTTCGAGGGCGTGTAAGCCCCGGATTTCGTACGACTTACGCCCTTAAGACTGTGTTCAGACAGCCGCCCGTATAAAGTATCCTGAGAGAGAGTAAATCCCATGCATACCAAAGGCCTCGAACTGCTCGTCGGACTGTTCTTCACGCTCGGCGTGGCGGCGGTGTTCATCCTCACGTTTCGCGTGGCCAGCCTCGATGCCGGCAGCGCGAGCGACAGCTTCGCGGTCACGGCCGACTTCGAGAACATCGGCGGCCTCAAGGCCGGCTCCGCGGTGACGATGGCGGGCGTGCGCATCGGCCGCGTGCGCATGATCGAGATCGACCCGGCCACGTTCGAGGCGCGCGTGACGATGCGCATCGGCAACGCGTTCAACAACATCCCGAAGGATTCCAGCGCCAGCATCTTCACCGCCGGCCTGCTCGGTGAGCAGTACGTCGGCCTGACGCCGGGCGGCGAAGACGCCACCCTGGTCGAGGGCGACAAGCTCAAGTTCACGCAGTCGGCCCTGGTGCTCGAAAACCTGATCGGCCAGTTCGTGGCCGGCATGGCTTCGGGCGACAAGAGCACGAACTCGACACCGGCAGCGCCGCCCAAATAGGAACCATGCACGTCATGACCAGACGCGGAATCCGGGCCGCGGCTTTCGCCGCGCTGGCGGGCCTGTCGGTCGCCAACGCGGCGCCGGTGCCGCCGGACGAGGTGGTCAAGACCACGACCGAACGCCTGCAGCAGGAAATCGCCGTTCGCGAGAAGGAATTCAAGAGCGATCCGGCCAGGTTGTACGCGTTCGTGGACGAGGTGATCGTCCCGAAGTTCGACACCAAGTACATCGCCCAACTGATCCTGGCACGCCACTGGAAGGGCGCGTCCGACGACCAGCGCAAGCGCTTCCAGGCCGCGTTCAAGGACATGCTGGTGCACAGCTACGCCAACGCGCTGGTCGAGTACCACACGCAGGTCAAGCCCGAGTGGCAGCCGCTGCGCATGGCCGCCGACGCGACCGACGTGACCGTCAATTCGCGCCTGCTGCGCGACGGCAAGCCGCCGCTGCCGATCGGCTTCGCCATGCGCCTGAAGGACGGCCAATGGCGCGTGTACGACATCGTGATCGAGAACCTCTCGCTGGTCATCAGCTTCCGCGGCCAGATCAACTCCGAGATCAAGCGCACCGGCCTCGATGCGCTGATCCAGCGGCTCGAGTCGGGCCAGAAGGTCGCGCCCGAGAAGAAGTCCTGAGCGTGGCGCACACGATCAGCGGCGAGCTGTCGTTCCGCAACGTGGTCGCGACGCTCGACGCCGCGCACGACGCCCTGGCCCAGGGCAAGGGCCCGTTCGAAGTCGACCTCGGCGGCATCACGCGCGCCGACAGCGCCGGCCTCGCGCTGCTGCTGGAGCTGGCGCGCGACGCCCGTGCCGCCGGCCGCGAACTGCGCTGCACGCGCGTGCCCGAGCAGCTGCGCCGCCTCGCCGGTTTCTTCGGCGTGACCGAAGTGCTGTCACTGTCAGCCTGATGGTGGTCTGAAATGGGGCGCGCGCGCCGCTTCGCGCTCGTGCTCACCGCGCTCGTGCTCGCCGCGCTCGCGCTCGGCGGCTGCGCGCACACGCCGCCGGACGATCCGTCCGACCCGCTCGAGGGCTGGAATCGCGGCGTCTACAAGTTCAACACGGTCGCCGACAAGTACGTGCTGAGGCCGGTGGCCAAGGGCTACGACAAGATCACGCCGGCGCCGATCCAGACCGGCATCGGCAATTTCTTCTCGAACCTGCTCTACCCGACCGTGATGGTTAACGACCTGCTGCAGTTCAAGTTCAAGCAGTTCGGGTCGGACACGATGCGGCTGGTGGTCAACACGCTGATCGGCCTCGGCGGCACGGTCGACATCGCCACGCGCGCGGGCCTGCCGGCGCACGACGAGGATTTCGGCCAGACGCTCGGCTATTGGGGCGTCGGTCCGGGCTGGTACCTGATGCTGCCGTTCCTGGGGCCGAGCGACAACCGCGACCTGGTCGGCGCGGTCGGCGACTGGTACACCAACCCGCTGACCTACGCCGATGACGCCGAAGTCGACGAGGAGTGGGTGATCGGGCTCAACGTGCTGCAGGTCGTGCACGGGCGCGCCCAGTTGCTGCAGGTCGACAAGTTGCTCGAGCAGCAGATCGATCCGTACGTGTTCGTGCGCAGCATCTACCTGCAGGACCGCCTCAACCAGGTGCACGACGGCAACCCGCCGAAGG
The DNA here is from genome assembly GCA_050740195.1 of Nevskiaceae bacterium. Taxonomy (GTDB): domain Bacteria; phylum Pseudomonadota; class Gammaproteobacteria; order Nevskiales; family Nevskiaceae; genus JACPFV01. The sequence continues at coordinate 18,409 of JBOICR010000126.1, forward strand.
AGGAGTTCGACTTCGGCGACGAGGAAGAAGAGGAAGAAAAACCGGCGAACGTGCCGACGCCGTAGGAGCGCCTCGCAGGCGCGACCCGGTCAGCGGCGGAAGCGTTCCTCGGCCATTCGGTCCGCGATCTCCCCGGTCGGCCGCTTCTCCTGTTCCGCGCGCCGGAACACCGTCGTCAGCGTCTGGCCGATGCGCTCGAGGTGCGCGCGCACCTTGTTCTCGTCGTAGTCGCCGCTTTCCTCGTAGAAGATCTCGATGATGCCGCCGGCGTTGATCACGTAGTCCGGCGCGTACAGGATGCCGCGCTCGGCCACGGCCTGGCCGTGGCGCTTCTCGGCGAGCTGATTGTTGGCCGCACCGGCGACGATGGGCGCCTTGAGCGTGGGCAGCGTCTTGTCGTTGATGACCGCGCCGAGCGCGCACGGCGCGAACACGTCGACCGGCAGCGCGAAAATCTCGTCCATGTCGACCGCGGTCGCGCCGAACTCCTTGACGCAGCGCTCGACCGCCGGCGCGTGGATGTCGGTCACCCACAGCTTGGCGCCGGCCTCGTGCAGGTGCTTGGCCAGGCGATGGCCGACGTTGCCGACGCCCTGGATCGCGACCTTGAGGCCGTCGAGGCCGGTGCGCCGCAGCCGCCACTTCACGCAGGCCTGGATGCCGACGAAAGTGCCGTAGGCCGTCGACGGCGATGGATCGCCGCTGCGGCCCGACGCTGCGGCCTTGGCGTCGGTCAACCCGCCGACGTGGCGCGTGTGCTCGGCCATCAGCTTGATGTCGGGCACGCTGGTGCCCGAGTCCTCGGCGACGACGTACTTGCCACCGAGCGTGTCCACGAAGCGGCCCATCGCGCGCATCATCTCGGGGGTCTTGTCCTTGCGCGGATCGCCGAGGATCACGCTCTTGCCGCCGCCCTGCGGCAGGCCGGCCAGCGCGGCCTTGTAGGTCATGCCGCGCGACAGGCGCAGCACGTCGGTCAGCGCCTCGTCCTCGTTCGCGTACGTCCACATCCGGCAGCCGCCGAGGCCCTTGCCCAGGCGCGTGCTGTGCACCGCGATGATGGCGCGCAGTCCCGTGTCGGGATCGTGGTGGTACGCAACCAGCTCGTGGTTGTCGAATTCGGGATGCGTGAGCACCGACATTTTTCTGGAATCGCCCGGCCCTGGAAAGGCGCGCATTTTACCGGCAAACCCCTAGAATTGGCGGCCTGCCCCTTTCTCCCCGAGCCCCATGGCCACCGATCCCATCGTCATCACTTCCATCGCCCGCACCCCGATCGGGGCCATGCAGGGACAGTTCGCGGCGCTGTCCGCCGCGCAGCTCGGCTCCGCCGCGGTCAAGGCGGCGGTGGAGCGCTCGGGCCTGAAGCCCGAAGACGTCGACGAAGCGATCCTCGGTTGCGTGCTGCCGGCCGGCATGGGCCAGGCGCCGGCGCGCCAGGCGGTGCTCGGCGCGGGGCTGCCCAAGGCCACCGGCTGCACGACGATCAACAAGATGTGCGGCTCGGGCCTGAAGGCGATCATGCTGGCGCACGACCTGCTCAGGTCCGGCACCAATCGGGTAATGGTGGCCGGTGGCATGGAGAGCATGACCAACGCGCCCTACCTGCTGCCGAAGGCGCGCGGCGGTTACCGCTACGGCCACGCCCAGATGTACGACCACCTGGCGCTCGACGGGCTCGAGGACGCCTACGAAAAAGGCACCGCGATGGGCGTTTACGCCGAGCGCACCGCCGAGAACTACGGCTTCACGCGCGAGCAGCAGGACGCGTTCGCGGTCACCTCGCTGACGCGCGCGCGCAAGGCCAGCGAAGACGGCAGCTTCGGTTTCGAAATCACGCCGGTCGAGATTGCGGTCAAGGCCGGCACCGAGAAGATCCTGCGCGACGAAACCCCGTACAAGGCCGTGATCGATAAGATCCCGACGCTGAAGCCCGCCTTCAAGAAGGACGGCACGGTGACCGCGGCGAGTTCGAGCTCGATCTCCGACGGCGCAGCGGCGGCAATCCTGATGCTGCAGTCCGAGGCCGCGAAGCGCGGCATCAAGCCGCTGGCGCGCATCGTCGGCCACTCCACGCACGCGCGCGCGCCGGGCGAGTTCACCATCGCGCCGGTCCACGCGATCGGCGCGCTGCTGCAGAAAACCGGCTGGAAGGCCGGCGACGTGGACCTGTGGGAGATCAACGAGGCGTTCGCGATCGTGACCATGGCGGCGATGAAGGATCACGGTCTGCCGCACGACAAGGTGAACATCCACGGCGGCGCCTGCGCGCTCGGCCACCCGATCGGCGCCTCGGGCGCGCGCATCACCGCCACGCTGCTCGGCGCGTTGAGGAAAACCGGCGGCAAGCGCGGCATCGCCACGCTCTGCATCGGCGGTGGCGAGGCCGTGGCGCTGGCCGTCGAAATGTTGTGATCGCGGCGCGCCGGATCCCGCTCGAGACCGTCGCCTGGCTCGCGGCGCTGCTGCCGCTGGCCGCCGCGCACCTGGCCTACCTGATCTCGGCGTCGCTGGACGCCGTGCCGTGGTGCCTGCCGCACATCGAGGGCTGCACGTCGATCAGCCGGGCCGCGCGCAGCACCGCCGCGGCCAGCGCCGTGTACAAGGGCTTGCTGCTGCCGTACAGCGTCTTGCTGGCACTGTTCTGGTGGCAGGCCGGCGCCTGGCTGCGCGAGCTGGCGCCAGCGCGCAAGCGTACGCAGCGCGCGCTCTTGCCGCTCGGCCTCGTCGCCGCGGCGGCCACGGCGGCGTACACGGCCGCGCTCGGCATCGACGGCGAGGTCTACCAGTGGATCCGGCGCTACGGCATCAACGTCGGCTTCGGCTGCACCTTTTTGGCCGAGCTGCTGCTGGCCGCCGCGCTGGCCCGCGAGACGCGCGTGCCGCAGGCGCTGCGCCGAGCGCTGGTCGGCCTGTGCGCCGCCATGCTGACGCTCGGCATCGCGAGCATCCCGCTGCAGTTCCTCACCGGCTCGCACGGCGAGGCGCTCAATGCGATCGAGTGGAACTACGGCTTGCTGATGCTGTCGTTCTTCCCGCTGGCCGGCGCCGCGTGGCGCCGCACGACTCCTACAGCGCCAGCTCCGTCCTGACCGCGGCGAACTGCTCGAGCGCGAACTCGAGGTCGGCGCGCGAATGCGCCGCCGAGATCTGCACGCGGATGCGCGCCTGCCCCATCGGCACCACCGGGTACGAAAACCCGATCACGTAAACGCCGCGGGCCAGCAGCAGGTCGGCCATGCGCGAAGCCAGTGCCGCGTCGCCGAGGATGACCGGCGTGATCGGGTGCTCGCCGGGCAGCACCTTGAAGCCCAACGCGGCAATCTTCTCGCGGAAGAATTTCGTGTTGGCGCGCAGCGTCTCGCGCAGCGCGCCCTGCTGCTCCAGCAAATCAAGCACCGCTATCGACACCGCCGCGATCACCGGCGCCAGCGAGTTGCTGAACAGGTACGGCCGCGAGCGCTGGCGCAGCACCTCGATGAGTTCCTTGCGCCCCGACGTATATCCGCCGCTGGCGCCACCGAGCGCCTTGCCGAGCGTGCCGGTGATCAGGTCGATTTTCCCCATCACACCGTGGTGCTCGTGCGTGCCGCGGCCGTCCTTGCCGATGAAGCCGACGGCGTGCGAGTCGTCGACCATGACCATGGCGCCGTGCCGTTCGGCCAGCGCGCAGATCTCCGGCAGTTTCGCGATGTAGCCATCCATCGAGAACACGCCGTCGGTGGCGATCATCTTGCGGCGCGCACCCGACGCCTTCTTCAGCTCGTCCTCGAGCTGGTTCATGTCGCTGTTGGCGTAGCGCGCGCGCTGCGCCTTGCACAGGCGCACGCCGTCGATGATCGAGGCGTGGTTCAGCGCGTCCGAAATGATCGCGTCCTCCTCACCCAGCAGCGTCTCGAACAACCCGCCGTTGGCATCGAAACAGCTGCCGTACAGGATGGTGTCCTCGGTGCCGAGGAACGCGGACAGCCGCCGCTCCAGTTCCTTGTGGACTTCCTGGGTGCCGCAGATGAAGCGCACCGACGACAGGCCGTAGCCCCACTGGTCGAGCGCCGCGTGCGCGGCCTTGATCACCGCCGGATGGTC
>JBOICR010000127.1:0-3366 GCA_050740195.1 Nevskiaceae bacterium
TGCGGTACTCGGGCGGCGCAAACGGCGCGGTAAAGCACGGCAGCCGCTTGCAGCGGGCCAAAAACACGCCACCCGCTTGGAGTTTTTTCGAGCCTTTTTCTAGGGAAGTAACAAAAAAAGTGATACACATTTAGTATCACCCTCAGAGGAGAATTGGCTTTTTTTGTTCTAAAAACAGCCCAAGCGGGTGGCGGTTATTTTCGTCTTTGTAGGGTGGATTAGCCGCTTGCGGCGTAATCCACCGGACGTGAACGGCGGGTTACGCTCCGCTAACCCGCCCTACCGCCCTTCAACTGCTGCTGTTATCGCTGATGGGAGCATTGCGGCGGCGGAAAACACTCTCACCAGAAAAGACTGGATTCCGGTTGACACGGGAATGACATCAGCTCTCCCACGCCAACGACGTCCGTTTTTCGGTTTCGGCGTTGATTAGCGCGCTGTAACGTTTTTCGATCTGGTCGCGCTTGACCTTCATCGTCGGCGTCATGATGCCGTTGTCGATCGTCCAGCTGTCCTTGGCCACGATGGCCTTGGCGATGCGCTCGTGGTCCTCGAGCGACCCGTTGACCGCCTCCATGTCGGCGAGCAACAGCTTCTCGAGTTCTTCCTTGCCCTTGGCGCGCGCCGCCGGCGTCGGCGACACGATCAGGATCGGCTGCTTGAGGCCGGACCCGACCAGGCACAGCTGGTCGATGTCGGTGTTGCGCGCCATCGCGCCCTCGATCGGCGACGGCGCGACGTACTTGCCCTTCAGCGTCTTGAAGATGTCCTTCACGCGACCAGTGATGAACAGGTAGCCGTCCTTGTCGACGCGGCCCTTGTCGCCGGTCTTCAGGTAACCGTCCGCGGTGAACAGCTCGCGCGTCTTCTCGGGATCCTTGTAATAGCCCGGCGTCACGCCCGCGTGCTTGTAGAGGATCTCGCCGTCACCCTTGGCGTCCGGGTTGTCGATCTTCATGTTGGCGTGCGGCATCTCCTGCCCGACCGCGCCGATGCGGTTGTGGCCGGGACGCGTGAATGTGGCGTAGATCGAGTTCTCGGTCATGCCGTAGCCCTGCAGGATCTCGAGCCCGAGGGACTTCTTGAACCACTCCATCAACGGCACCGGCAGCGGCGCCGCGCCGGAGACGCAGATGCGCGCGTTGTGCAGGCCGATGCCTTTCAGGATCTTGCGGCGGATGAAGCCGCGCACGATCGGGATGCGCATGACTTTCTCGAGCTTCTCCTGCGGCAGCTTCTTCAGCACGCCGGCCTGGATGCGCCCGTAGACCAGCGGCACGGCGAAGAAGCGCGTCGGCGCGACCTGCGCCAGCTGCTCGGCGAGTTTGTCGATGTTCTCGAGGAAATGGATCTCGGCGTCGAAGTACAGCGCGGTCAGCTCGACGGCGCCGCGCTCGAACGCGTGCGCCAGCGGCAGGTAGGAGAAGAAGCGCTCGCCCTGCGGGATCGGCGGCATCACCTGCTCCAAGCCCTTCGCCGCGAACATCATGTTGCCGTACGTGATCATCACGCCCTTCGGGTTGCCCGTGGTGCCGGAGGTGTAGATCAGTGTCAGCAGGTCGTCGGGCTTGGCCTGCGGGATGTCCTTCTGTGGCTGGTGCCTGGAGACCAGGTCGTTCCAGTCGTAGTCGCAGGACGGCACGTCGGGATAGGGGAAGGAGCAGGTCTTGATGCCCTGGGGGATCGAGGCCATGAACTCGGCCATGTCCGGGGCCGGGCCGACGAACACCAGCTTCGATTCGCTGTGCTCGAGGATGAAGCGGGTATGGGCCTCGGACTGCTTCGGGTACAGGCCGATGCTGACCATGCCGGCCATCGCGATGGCCTGGTCGGCCATGATCCAGTGGGCGGTGTTGCGACCCGAGATCGCGACCTTGCTGCCGGCCGGCAACAGGGCCTTCAGGGCGCTTGCCATCCGGCGGACCTGGTCGGCGATCTGGCCCCAGGTCAGGGAACTCCACTGGCCGTTGCTGGCCTGGAACATGAACGGCTTGTCGGGGTGCTTGTCGGCCCAATGAAACAGCATCTGCAGCGGATTCTTTTGATCCGACATATCCCCTCCACTAGTGCCTCTCGGACGGTCGCCGGGGCGCTGCCATAGTACCCAAACTCGTGGTCCCGGGCGCCGTTTGTCGGCTTGCGGGCCGCGCCCGGGGGAAATGCGACCAAAGGACGGCCCACCGCGGGGAACCACCCCTTTGTTTTCGGCGATGCGGTTTGCGATGATGCGGCGCCGTTTCCAATCACCAAGCGACCCGCGCCTGATGAGCACTACCGATCCCCCCGCCCCGGCGACTTCCGCCGAGGGCACGCCCCACCGCCGCAGCCGAGAGGAAGTCGAGGCTCTGGCCAAGAGCTTCGTCGCCGCTCCGACCACCGACGCGGCTCCCGCCAAGCCGTACATGAAGATCGCGATGGGGGCCGCTGGTGCCGTTGCCGTGCTCGCCATCATCACGATGCTGGCGTGGCCGAAAGGCCAGGATCCGGTGCGCCAGCAGGCTGCCGAGAGCGCCAACCGCGCGGCCGCCGATGCCGAAGCGGCGCGCCAGCGTTATGAAGCCGAGCGCGAGCGCGTGCGCCAGCAGCTGGCCAGCGGCCAGGACTACCTCGAGCGCATGGCGTCGGCGGATGCCGCCCTGCTGAAGGACATGACCGACCGCGCGGAGAGGCTGGCCCAGCGCGCAGCCGCGTTCGAGGACACCGCGCCGACGCCGCGCGAAGAATCCACGAAGGTCGCGGCCGCCGCTCCGGCGGCGCCGACTCCGACGCCGACTCCGGCGCCGGCCAGGACCACGACCGCCCCGGCCAAGGCCACGACCCCCCCGGCCCAGGCCCCGACTCCGCCGCCGCCGCAAGTTGCCAGTGCCGCGCCAGCCCAGACCGCGCCGAAACCGGCGACCCAGAAGACGGCGAACTGCGCGATCCACGTTTCCGAGCTCTCATCCAGCGGCAAGCTGACCTACGAGGACGTCAAGCGCATGAAGGGCGCGCGCTTCGACGAGGCAACCGGCCACGTCTTCACGCCGCCGGTGCCGACCCCCGGCTCCAAGGCGGTCGTGTTCCAGGTGTTCCCGAACGGCTGCGTGCAGATCGTCCGCAGCGGCTTGCGCCGCTAGCAGGGATCCCTCGCCGCGCTACGCGTTGGCGGCCAGCTTGGTCGGCACGGGCTCCAGGTCGAGCCCACCGTGGCCGTTGACCGTCGCGTGGAACTGCTCCGGCGTGAACACGTCGACCTCGATCGCCTCGAGGCGCGCCGCCAGCGCGTCCTTCAGCAGGCGCACCTCGGCGGCGTTGACGATGCCCTTGGCCAGCGCTTCGTCGGCCACTTCCGCCGGCAGCAGCCCGCGCGTCAGCTGCTTCTTGCGC
>JBOICR010000128.1:0-8998 GCA_050740195.1 Nevskiaceae bacterium
CAGCGGTCGCTCGCCGGCATCGAGCGTGACGTAGTCGAAGTAGTCGAACACGCGCCGCTCGGACAGTTCGCGCAGCTCGGTGTTGACGAAGCCGCCGCCGAGCACCGTGACGATCGACGGGTCGTGCGCCTTCACCGCCTGCGCGATGCGGAACGCGCCGTAGACCGAGCCCGGGAACGGCACCGACAGCAGCACGACCCGTGGCGTATGGGTGGCGAGGGCTTCGCGCGTAAGGCGCTGCAAGGTCTGGTCGATCAGGTTGGCCGGCGCGGCCAGCGCCTGTGCAAGCGGGTCGAACGACGCCTGGCTCTGCGCCAGCGACTCGCCGTAGCGCACGAACTCAAAACGTGAATCCACCGCGTCGCGCAGCACGTCGGCGAGGTCGTTGAGGTACAGCGTGGCGAGGTGCCGCGCGCGGTCGTGCGTACCGAGCGCGCCGAAGGCCCACGCCAGCGGGTCCTTGCCTTGGTCCGCGATGAAGACGTCCAGCGATTCGAAGCGCGTGCCTTCCGGCAGGAAGGCACGGCCGGCGATGCGGTGGCCAATGGTCGGGTCGTGGCCCTGCAGGAACGCGACTGCCGGGCCGACGGTGGCGCGGTAGCGGGCGAAATGGGCCAGGAAGTTGCGCACCTGCGGCGGCCGAGCACGCTCGGCCAGCGCCTCGCAGCGCGCGCGGACCGCGTCCAGCCCGGCCGCCGAGAACAGCTCGAGCACCAGCGCCAGCGCCAGGTCCTGCTGGCGCGCATCAATACACTGCTCACGCAGGAAGCCGGTCAGGTAGGCGGTGGACGGGTAGGGCGTGTTGAGCTGCGTCATCGGCGGGATGACGGACAACACCCGAAAGGCTGCGGACATTCGCTAGGATAGCGGCGTGTTCGAAGCCATTGCCAAGACCGGGGTCGCCCACGTCATCCAGCTGTCGGTGGCGCCGGTGTTCCTGCTGACCAGCATCGGCGCCATCCTCGCGGTGATGTCCAGCCGGCTGTCGCGCATCGTCGACCGCGCCCGCGCGCTGGAGCTCAAGCTGTCGACGGCCGAAGGCGCCGCGCGCGACGAACTGCTGCAGCGGCTCAACAACCTGACCCGGCGGGCGACGCTGATCAGCCACGCCATCGCGGCGAGCGTGGTCACCGCCGTGCTGGTGTGCGGCACGATCGTCGTGCTGTTCCTCGGCGAGTTCGCAGGCTTCGAGGCCACGGTGCCGGCAGCGCTGCTGTTCATTGCCGCGCTGCTGACGTTCCTGTTGGCCCTGAGTTGGCTGCTGCGTGAAATCTTGATGGCGATCCGCACCATGAAGTTCGGGCCGGGGTAGCGTCAGTAGGCGACCGGGTTCCTGATGAACCGCCACAGGATCTTGCAAGCCACGGCCCAGCTGCGCGCCCGGAGCTGCACATGGTCGGAGATTCCGTCGAGGGCAGCCCGGTCGTAGAAGGTGCCGTTGAAAATAACCGCCTCGATGTGCCGCGTGTTGCGGATATCGCCCAGCGGATCGGCGCCCAGCAGCACCAGGTCGGCGACCTGTCCCGCACGCACGCCGCCATGGCGGTCTTCGAGCCCGAAGTACTCGGCCGGGGACAGCGTCGCCGCGCGCAGCGCCGCCGCCGGCGTGAGCCCCGCCAGGACCAGCAGCTCCAGTTCGCGATGGACGTCGGCGCCGGCGACGATGTAATCCGTGCCGACGAGGACTTTCACGCCGGCGCGATGGGCGGCACCGGTCAGCTCCAGGCCTTTGCGATAAAACTCGCGATACGTCGCGCGCGCGGCCGGCGATGGATCCTTCGCCAGGGTCCCATCGACGTCCTCGAGCCACTGCCACTTCATCAACGGGTGGAGGTAGCGCAGCAGCGGGTCCTCGCGCACCGCGGGTTCCTCGGCGTAGGCATCCACCCAGCGCGTCAGGTGCGTCGGCACGTACCAGGTCCCTTCGCGCTTCATCGCCGCGAAGATGGCTTGCGCCATCTGCGGATCGTGCTCATCGAGCATGCGGCGGCGGTCCTCGCGCCACTCCGATGTGCCCGCGGCCGCGCGAAGCCCGGAACTTCCGGCGAAGGATTCGTGCAGGACGAACCGGGCGTGCTCGATGCTCTTCTGGTGTGCCGCCGCCTCGACCGCGCTGACTGCGTGCGGGCGGTGGCCGACGACGTCGAGCCCCAGCCGCCGCGCCTCTTCGACCAGCGCGAAATAGGCCTCACGCGGGATCCGGTCGTAGGCCTTGATCGCCTCCACCTCGTCCGCGAAGTGCCGGACAAACGCCCGCGCCTCGTCCGGCGTCCTCGTCGCGAAGAACTCCGGCAACCCGGAGATCCGATCGTGGATTCCCGGGCCGTTGGCCATGAAGCTCGTGGTCGCGACGACCCGGGGCCCGACGCGTTCACCCGCGACGGCCTCGGCCGTCCAGCGGCGCTTGTCCTCCGGGCACGCGATGAACGGGTCTCCCGGCCGCGGGCATCCCTGCATGTCGCGGACATTCGTCACGCCGTAGGCGATGTACAGCGGCAGGTCCAGCAGGGGAGAAAACGCGTAGACGTGGGCGTGCATGTCCCACAGCGCCGGCAACAGGAAGCGTCCGGTGCCATCGATCGCGCGGGCCGTGGCTGGAACCGTGACTTGCGCGGCAGGCCCGACGGCGACGATGCGCTCGCGCTCGATCACGACCGTCTGCGCGGGCACCAGTGCCCCGTGCGCGACGTCGACGATCGACACGTTGGTGATGGCTAGCGGCGTTGCCGTGCGCGCCGGGGCGACCGGGTCGAGCGGCCACAACACACCGGCGACGAACAGCGCGACGAGCGCGACGAGCAGGGCGGCCAGGAACGTCAGGCCGCGCCTCAGCCAGGCCATCACGCCGGACCGGGCGTGCTGCCGGCCTTCGCCGCCTTCCACCGCGCGAGCGCTGGTGCCGGCCACAGCTCTTTCGGGTTGTAGAACTCCCGGAACGCCGGCACGCCGGCCGGCAGCGGCAGCCACGGCTGCTTGGTCGACGTAAAGATGTGAATGTCGGGCGGAAATTGGCCCGGGTCGTCCAGCGTGCCGACGCGCACGAAGCGCATCGACGGTCCGGCGCTCGCGTAGTTGCTCCACAGCGCGACCTTGCACTTCGGGCAGCGCGCGACTTTCTGGCCCTGGCCAGAGGCCGACGGCGTGTCGACCACCTCGACCTCACCCTCGACGACGAGCCGGGCGGTCTCGATCACCGCGTTGATCGCGAAGGCGCTGCCGGTCTCCCGCTGGCACCAGCTACAGTGGCAGCCGTGCACGATCATCGGCCGGCCGTTCATGCGGTAGCGCACGGCGCGGCAGTCGCAACCGCCGTCGAAGAATTCGGTCATGGTTGCCCCCTTGGTTTCGCCGATTCTGCCGCGGATTGGCTCCAGGCGCCGCCGATCGGCAGCGTGAAGAACTGTCCCGGTGTGATTCCCTTCTTGCGGCGCGCCGCGGCCAGCTCGATCTCCGGCTGGTCGATGGCCTCGTCGGTGAGCTGGAAGGTGCGCAGGTGCACGCCCAGCGCCGGCGGCGCGCCGAGCAGCTGGAAAATGCGCACGGCCTCCTCCGGGTTCACGTGCTGGTCCTGCATGAACCAGCGCGGCTCGTAGGCGCCGACCGGCAGGATCGCGAACCGGAAGCTGCCGAAGCGTTTTTTCGCCTGCTTGAAGAACGCGCCGTCCCACAGCCCGGTGTCGCCGGCGTAGTAGATCGCGCCGCCGTCGGTCTCGATCACGAAGCCGTTCCACAGCGCCTTGTTGCGGTCGAACGGGTAGCGACGGGACCAGTGGTAGACCGGCACCGCGTGCACCCGCACGCGGTCGTTGTAGGCGACGCTCTGCCACCAGTCGAGCGTGTGCACGCGCATCTGGTCGTCTTCGCCGAGCAGGATCTCGTCGTTGCCGAGCGGAGCGATGACCAGCGGATCGTGCTCGCGGCGCAGGCGCGCCAGCGTTGTCAGGTCCATGTGGTCGTAGTGGCTGTGCGTGACGAGGACGATGTCGATCTTGGGCAGGTCCGCGAACGCGATGCCGGGCGGGGTCACGCGCCGGCTCACCATGAATGCGGTGTCGGACCAGATCGGGTCGGTCAGTATGTTGAGGCCCTGCGTCTGGATCAGCACGGTCGCGTGGCCGACGAACGTCACCTTGAGCGCGTTGCCGTCCACGCGCTTCGCGGGCTTCGCGGTTTTTGCCAGCGGCACGGACTCGGGCCACTTCGCTGTTTCGGCCTTCATGCGCCACTGGATTACGTCGAGCAAGCCCTTGCCGATCGAGCCTTGCGGGTTGAAGAAGCGGCTGCCGTCGAAGTGATCGGACGGCGGCCCGTCGTAGTAGGCGCTGGTGTAGCTGACCGCGATCCAGCCACCGAGGCCGATCGCCAGCAGCCCGGCGATGCGCCGGAGCTTCACGCCGGCACCGGCTGCGGCTGGAGCTTCGCTTCGCGGTCGTTCGGGGGAGGGGTTCACGCGCGCAGGATATCGCCTATGGCGGTTATTCTGGACGCCGTGAAGACGGCCGACTGGTTCGTGTACATGCTGGAGTGCGAGGGTGGGCGCCTCTACACCGGCGCCACGCCCGACGTCGCGCTGCGCTTCGCCCGCCACTGCGCCGGGGACGGCGGCGCCTTCACGCGCGGCTTCCCCCCGGTTCGCATCCTGGCGGCCCGGCGCTGCGGGTCGCGCGGCAAGGCCTTGTCGGCCGAGCACGCGCTCAAGCAGCTCGAGCGCCCCGACAAGCTCGCCTGGGCGCGGCGCTGGCGCTGGAAGAAAAAGACATGAGCTCCGGACTGCGCGTTGCCGCAGGGCTGGTGCTGGCGCTGCTCGCGGGTTGCGACCAGGGCACGGTGCAGCTCGACGTCGGCGATGCGCCAGTGGACGACGCCGACCGCGTCGTCGTCCAGTTCACCGGCGTGACGCTCGAGCGCACCGACGGCGACGACGAATCGTTCACGTTCAATCCGCCGCGGCCGATCGACCTGGCCGCCCAGGTCGAGGGCGCAACCGTGGCGCTGCTTGACGGCACCAGCGTGCAGGAAGGCGATTTCGAGGCAGTGCGCCTGCGGGTCAGCGCCGACGGCTCCGGCACCGACTCGTTCGTCGAAGTCGGCGGCATCGCGCGACCGCTGCTGCTGGCGGAGATCGACCGTCCGCGACTGCGCGTCGCGCGGCCGTTCACCGTCGTGCGGCAGGAGGAGACACAGCTCATCGTAGACTTCGACCTGCGCAAGTCGGTTCACACGCCCGATTCGGGAACCTCGCCGTACGAGCTGCGCCCATCGCTGCGCGTGGTGGATCCGGAGGACGTCGGCGCGATCGCCGGCACGGTATCGGCGGCGTTGGCCGGTGCCAGCGGCTGCCGGCCGGCGGTTTACGTCTACACCGGCCACAGCGCGACCGCCAACGACGAGGGCAGCGCGCTGCCGCCATTCGCCTCCGCGCGCGTCAGGGTTGCCGGCGCGGACTTCTTCTATCGCGTCCCGTTCCTGCCTGCCGGGAACTACACCGCAGCGTTCACCTGCAACGCAGCGGCCGACGATCCGCAGCTGGATGACACGATTAGTTTCACGGGCGCGAAGAACGTCACAGTCGACGAGGAAGCGACCGTGACCGCGAGCTTCCCGTAGGCGCCGGTCGTTAGACGTTGGGCGGGGCGCGGAAGCCGCCGGTGACCGGGGCCATCAGGCGCGCGAAATCGATGGTGGCCAGGTCGTGCAGGTGCGCACCGACGATCTGCAGGCCGACCGGCAACCCGTCGGCGGTGAACCCGACGGGCGCGGAGGTTGCCGGCAGTCCTGCCACGGTCGCGGGGCCGATCCAGGTGAACTGCGTGGCGTAGGGCACCTCGCGCCCATTGACGCGGATCGTGCGGGAGTACGGGCTGCGCTGCTGGTTGTGTTTCGGCGCCGCGATGCGGTTCACCGGCATCAGCAGCAGATCGTGCGAGGTGAACAGCTGCTCGAACTGGAGCCGGACGCGCTCGCGTTGCTCGTCCGCGATCAGCCAGTCGCGGTGCGACAGGCTCACTCCGCGCAGGAAACCCGCCATCGTGTCGACACGATCGCGCCCGAACATCGCGGCGATCCGGCCGACGGCCCTGGCGCGCCTGTACATCCGGTCCGGCAGCCCGACGCCGACCAGCGCGCACAGCAGGGTGAAATACAGCTCGTGCAGCTCGGCGAGCGCGAACGGCGGCTTTTCCGTGCTGACCTTCACTCCGGCGGCGCGCAGCTTGTCGACTGCCTGCTCGAGCACCGAGCGCACGCCGGCATCCACCTCGCAGGCCGGATCGTCGAGCCAGGCCAGCACGCGGTAGTCGGACAATGCCGTGCGTCGCGGCGGCGGCAGCTCGACGCGCCAGCCCGTCGCCGCGGGCGCGAGCGGGCCAGCGGCGACGCGCAGCGCGAGCGCGAGGTCCTCGGCGCTGCGCGCCATCGGGCCGATCACCGCGAGGTCGGCCTCGGCAATCGTGCCCGGCGGCCCCGGAATGTGGCCGCGCGACGGCACCAGGCCGTGCGACGGCTTGTGTCCGTAGATGCCGCAGAAATGCGCGGGCGTGCGGATCGAGCCGGCGAGGTCGCTGCCGAGCTCGAGCGGGGTGAGCCCGGCCGCCAGCGCCGCCGCGGCGCCGCCGCTGGAGCCGCCCGGCGTGTGCTCGGGGTTCCACGGATTGCGCGTCGTGCCGAACACGGAGTTGAAGGTCTGCACGTCACCGGCGAAGGGCGGCACGTTGGTCTTGCCGAAAATGATCGCGCCGGCGTCGACCAGGCGCTGCACCGCCGGCGCGCTGGCCGCGGGCCGGTGGTTCCTCAGCGCCGGCGCGCCGCAGACCGTCGCCATGCCGGCGACCTCGATTGTGTCCTTGATCGTCATCGGCAGGCCGTGCAGCGGCCCCCAGGATTCGCCGCGCTCGCTCGCGGCATCGGCTTGCGCCGCGCGCGCGCGCGCCGCGTCAAAATTCGTTGCGATAACGGCGTTGATCGCTGGATTCAGGCGCTCGAGGCGCGCGCGATGGCGCTCCAGCAGGTCGACGGCCGACAGGCGGCGCTCGCGCAGTTGCGCGAGCAGGCGGTGCGCCGGCTCCAGACACGAATCCATGCCGAACTTTATCATTCGGGTCATGGCCACCTTCGCCGCACCGCTCGCGCTGGGACTCGCCGCGCTGCTGCTCGCGGGCTGCGCGTCCGGTCCGCAAAAGCCGGACCCGCCGAAAGCGCGCGGCAATCCGTTCAAGGCTTGCCAGACGCGCGCACCGGGCGACGCCGACGTGATCGACGAAACGGCCAAGACGCTGCAGGAGACCGTCTGCGGCGCCTCGCTGTGGTTCGACGGACTGTTCGGCCAGCGCGACCTCAAGGCCGCGCGCACCGCGCACGGCCGGTTCGAGGTGTCCACCGCGAATTCGGAGTTCGAGGGCGAGGAGACCCGCGTGCGCTTCGATGCGCGCGTGCAGCTGCCGGCGCTGAAGCGGCGGCTGTCGGCGTTCATCGGCCGCGACGACGAGGACGACGTCGCACGCGACCGCTCCGAGGGCCTCGGGCTGCGTTCGCAGGCCAACGCGCTGAACGAGGCCGAGGACTGGTTCGCCGGCCTGGGCTACCAGCTCAAGGACAGCTGGGGTGTGCGCAGCGAGTTTCGCGTCGGCGTGCGGGACGTCGGACACCCGACCGCGTTCGTGCAGCTGCGCAACACCTTCGTCGCGTACGAGGACGACGACAACCAGGTCACGGTGCGCCTGACGCCGTTCAGCAATACGGTGGATGGCGCGGGCGTCACGACCGGCGTGGATTTCGACCATGCCCTCGCGCCGACGCGGCTGGCCCGCTGGGGCTCGATCGCCACGTACGCCGAGGAAACCCCGGGGACGGTGTGGCGCAGCGCGTTTCTGGTGTACCAGAGCCTCGCCGATTACCGCGCGATCGCGGTGGAGACTTTCGTGCGCGGCGCCAGCGGCGCGCCGGAGCCGCTCTACGAGTATGGCGTACGCACGATCTTCCGCGAACCGTTTTTCCAGCGGCGCCTGTTCGCCGAGCTGGTCGTGGGCTACAGCTGGCCGCGGGTGGATCCCGCGCTCGAGCGCGAGGGCTCGTTCGGCGTCACGTTCGGCCTCGAGCTGCCGTTCGGCAAGGAGGGGGAGCCCTCGGTGCCGGAACGGCTACCATGAGCGCCGATCCGAGGGAGTCCGCATGCGCAAGAACATCCTGATCACCGGCGCCAGCTCGGGCCTGGGCGCCGGCATGGCGCGCGAGTTCGCCCGCAGGGGCCGCAATCTCGCCCTGTGCGCGCGGCGCATGGACCGCGTCGAGGAGCTCAAGCGCGAGCTCGTCGCCGCGCATCCGGGCATCAAGGTCGTCACGCGCGAGCTCGACGTCAACAACTACGACCAGGTGTTCGCGGTGTTCAAGCAGTTCCGCGAGGACCTGGGCACGCTGGACCGCGTCGTCGTCAACGCCGGCATGGGCAAGGGCGCTGCGCTCGGCACGGGCTACTTCCGCGCCAACTGCCAGACCGCGCAGACCAACTTCGTCGCCGCGCTGGCGCAGTGCGAGGCCGCGATGGAGATCTTCCGTGCGCAGAACGCCGGGCACCTCGTCGCGATCGCCTCGATCGCGGCGATGCGGGGCATGCCGCGCGCGCAGACCGTCTACGCGGCGACCAAGGCCGGGCTGTCGGCGCTGGCCGAGGGCCTGCGCATCGACGTCGCCGGCACGCCGATCGTCATCAGCACGATCTACCCGGGCTACATCCGCTCGGAGATCAACGCGAAGGTGAAGCGCACGCCGTTCATGGTGGATACCGAGGCCGGCTGCCGCGCGCTGGTCGCGGCGATCGAGAAGGAGAAGGCGAAGGCCTACGTGCCGGCCTGGCCGTGGGCGCTGATCGGCTGGGCGCTGCGCAACCTGCCGGTGGCCATGACGAAGTCGATAGCCTGACCGCTCGACTTGTCGGGACCGGTGTGCCCGTTTCGCTACATGGCTCGCTCGATGCCCGCGCTGCTCGCTCCGCCAAGTCTCCGCT
>JBOICR010000129.1:0-9529 GCA_050740195.1 Nevskiaceae bacterium
CTTTTTCCTTGCGCGGCGGCACGGATTTGTGGGTTCCGGTCGTCGAATTGCGGCTGGGTGCCGGCGCGGCCGCGGGTTCCTGCGCGGCGACGACGTCATCCGGCGCCGCCACGTTCTCGAGCATCGCCGCGCCGAGCCATTCGCGCAGCGCCGGCAGGTGCAGCACCGTGTGCATGTAATCCTTCTCGGGGCCGTCGACCGGCACCGCGTAGGTGTGCAGGCGCATCACGACCGGGGCGAACATCGCGTCGACGATGCCGAACTTGCCGAACAGCCAGTCGCCGCTCTTGGCGTTCGCCTGGCGGCAGCTGCGCCAGATCTGGCGGATGCGCGCAATATCGGCGGCGGCCGCGGGGCTGTAGGGCTTGGAGCCCGGCGCGCGGCGGCAGTCCATCGGCAGCTCGCGGCGCAGGTCGGCGAAGCCGGCGTGCATCTCGCAGGCCAGCGAGCGTGCCTGGAAGCGCAGCGTCACGTCGGTCGGCCAGGCGGCCGGCAGTTTCAGGGTCTCGGCGGCGTACTCGCAGATCGCCAGCGACTCCCAGACTTTCTCGGGGCCGTTCAGCAGCACCGGGACCTTGCCGGACGGGGAATACTCGGCGATGCGCTTGGCGGTGTCGGGCTGGTTCAGCGCGACCGGAATCTCGCGGAAGGCGACGTTGTGGTAGCGCAGCAGCAGCCAGGGGCGCAACGACCACGATGAATACGTCTTGCTGCCGATGACCAGTTTCAGTTCAGCCATGATTCACTCAAGCCCTGTTATCAGGGCGTCTCCGCAGGGCACGCATCATATGACAGGCATCGCTGGATGACGAACGCAAGTCGCGCCGCCCGCTGGGCGCTGCCGGCCCTGCTGGCGGTGGCCGGGCCGGCTTTCGCCGGGCTGGAAGTGTCGGTGAATGGCATCGACGGCGAAGAGCGCGCCAACGTCGAAGCGCGCCTGTCGATCCTGGGCTACGCCAACGAGGATGGTGACGAGGAGGCCGAGGTCCGCCGGCTGCACCGCCGGGCCGAGGACGACATCCGCGGCGCGCTCGAGGCCTGCGGCTACTACGCGCCGCGCGTGCGCTCGCGCCTGTCCGGCAAGGGCCGCGACTGGAAGGCGAGTTACACGGTCGAGCCGGGTGAGCCGACGCTGCTGGGCACAGTCACGCTGGAGGTGATCGGCGGCGGGGCCGAATTCCCGCCGATCAAGCAGGTGGTGGACGACAACCGGCTGCGGCCCGGCAAGCGCCTGCAGCACGCGCTCTACGAAGGGACCAAGACCGCGCTGGCGCGCGCCGCATTCGACAACGGCTTCCTCGACGCGCGCTTCACGGCGCACACGCTGCGGGTCGACCCGCAGCAGCGGCGCGCCGACGTCGAGCTGCGCTTCGACACCGGCGCGCGCTATTTCTTCGGCGACGTCACGGTGGTGCAGGAACTGCTCGATCCGGGGTTCGTCCGGCGCTACATCCCGATCCGCACCGGCGAGCCGTTCCAGCCGGCGCTGCTGGTGCAGTCGCAGTTCGCGCTGTCCGACCTCGGTTACTTCGCCAACGTCGAGGTGCAACCGCACCGCGAGCGCGCAGCCGACCAGCACGTGCCGATCACGATCACAACGACACCGCGGCGGCCGCAACGCTACGACATCGGCCCGGGTTACGGCACCGACACCGGCGCGCGCCTGTCGCTCGGCGCCGAGTTCCGCCGCCTGAACGACACCGGCCACCGCCTGCGCACCGACCTGCGCCTGTCGGAGTTCAAGAGCAGCGTCGGCGCCGACTACCGCATTCCGCTCGGTACGCGCGCCGGCGAGAATTTCGGCGTCGCCACGTCGTACACCGACGAGAAGGCCGGCGATGGCTTCAGCCGCCGCTACGGTTTCGCGTTCACGCTGTCGCGCACGCCGGGCGACTGGCAGCGCCAGCTCTACGTCAAGCACACCTACGAGCAACAGCTGCTGCCGGACACCGGCCTGGCCAGCGCCAAGCTGCTGCTGCCCGGCCTCACGCTGACGCGCGGCGCGTTCGACGACGCCATCTACGCGCGGCTCGGCTGGTCGGTGTTCTTCGACGTGCACGGCGGCACCGAGGCGGTCGTGTCGGACGCGACGTTCCTGCAGGCGCGTACGCTGCTGCGCGGCGCGCTGCCGCTGGGCGAGCGCGGACGTCTGCTGCTGCGCACGGAGCTCGGTGCGACTTCGATGGACGAGTTCGAGGACTTGCCGGCGTCGCAGCGATTCTTTGCCGGCGGCGACCTCAGCGTGCGCGGCTACGGTTACCAGTCGCTGGGCCCGAAGGACGCGGCGACCGGTGAGGTGAAAGGCGGCCCGTACCTGACCACCTACAGCGTCGAGGGCGAATACACCGTATATGGCAACTGGGGCGCGGCGGTGTTTTTCGACGCCGGCGGCGCCGACAACGACGCGAACCCGCCGCTGGCGTTCGGCACCGGTGTCGGGCTGCGCTATCGCGCGCCGGTCGGCACGCTGCAGCTCGACCTGGCGCACCCGCTGACCGGCGACGAGGGCGGCGTGCGCGTGCACATCGGCATCCGGGTGGGCCTGTGAGGACGTGGCTGCGGCGTGCGCCCGCCGCGCTGCTGGCACTGGTGCCGGTTTGGCTGCTGGCGACCGAGAGCGGACTGCGCTTCGGTGTGTCGTGCGCCGAATCGTTGAGCGGCGGCGCGTTGCGCGTGCGCGAAGCGCACGGCCGGCTGATCGGCGACGCGCGGCTCGTCGGGCTCGAGGTGACCACCCCGGCGGCGACCGTCAGCATCGAGCAGGCCGAGCTGAACCTGCGGCTGACGCGGCTGCTGCTCGGCCGCGTGCAGGCCGAACGCCTGGCGGTGAGCAGGCTGGTCGTGACCGTGCACGACGTTCCGCCGGCGCCGGATCGCCGCCCGCTGCACCTGAGCGCGCCGCTGCGGCTCGCGGTCGAGGACGGCAGCGTCAGCGATTTCCGGCTGCGCCTGCCGCGCGTGCGCGAGTGGCGGGTGCCGCAGACCCGTTTCGGCGGGCGCTGGCGCGGCGACTGGATCGTGCTCGCGCACCTGCAGGCCGACACGCGCGAGGCCGGCGCGGTGCGGATGCGCGGCCGCATCGCGATCGACGAGGACCTGCTGCAATTCGACGACTTCGAGATCACGCAGCCTTCGCCGGTGCGTGTCGAGGGCGTGCTGGCGCTGACGCGACAGGAGGAGAACGCGCTGCGCCTGTCGTGGGAGAACCTGCGCTGGCCCCGCACCGGAACACTCGACTGGATGCACAGCCCGCGCGGCGTCGCGCAGCTCGAAGGGCCGTGGAAGCGTTACACCTGGCAAGTCGACGCGCGTGCCGTCGCGGCGGACATTCCCGGCGAGCTCGGTGCGCGCGGCTGGGGCGACCTGCGCGGGCTCGACCTCGAGAGCTTCAACCTGCGCGCGCTCGGCGGCGCGGTGTCGGGCCAGGGCCGCGTCGAATGGGCCGACGCGGTGCGCACCGACCTCGAAGTGCGCTGGCAGAACCTCGACCCGAAGGTGCGCTTCGCCGGGTGGCCCGGGCGCCTGAACGGCAGCGCGACGCTGCGTGCGCGCTGGCAGGAGCGTGCGCCGCTGGTCGAGTTCGACGGCCAGTTCACCGACTCGCAGCTGCGCGGCTATCCGCTCGCGCTGCAAACCACGGGACGCACCGAGCAGGGAGCGGTGTTCCTGCAGCGGTTTGCCGCGCAATCCGGCGCCAGCACGCTGGCCGCGTCCGGGCAGCTGTGGCCGCGGATGGCCCTCGACGGCAAGCTGCACAGCACCGACCTGCGCTCGCTGTGGACCGGCCTGTCCGGGCAGGCCTCGGCCGACTTCGCCGTGCAGGGCGAGCCCGAAGCGCTGCGCTTCCGCGTTCACGCCGCTGCCGCCGGCCTGGGCTACCGCAAGGCCCGCGCGCGCACCGTGTTGATCGACGCCAACGTCGGTTTCCGCGGGCACTCGGAGGCGACGCTCAAGCTCGAAGGGCTCGAGGCCGGCCTCGCGCTGGACCGGCTGGTGCTGGCGGGCTCGGGCGTGCGCGAATCGCATCGGGCGACCCTGTCCCTCGCCGGCGCGGAAGGCACCGCGGTGATGGAGTTCGCTGGCGGCGAGCGCAAGGGCATCTGGTCCGGCGCGATGACGGGCGCGACCGTGACGCCGGTGCAGGACACGCCGTGGCAGCTCGAGGAGCCGGCCCGGCTCACCGCGCGGCTGATCGGCTTGCGCCTCGAGCCGGCCTGCCTGCGCGGCGCGGACAGCCGCGCGTGCGTCGACCTCGACCTCGCGGCCGCGGACCAGCGCGTCGCCTTCCGCATCCACGCGTTCGACCTCAATCACCTGCGCCCCTGGCTGCCGCCGACCTGGACCACGACCGGCACCGTCAGCGGCACCGCGGCACTGCAGGCCCGTGACGGCGAGCTGGTGTCGGTGAACGCCGACCTCGAGGGGAGCGCCGGCTCGGTGCAGGGCGACGGCGTCGGGCTCGAGTACGGGGCGGGCACGCTGAGCGTGCAGCCGGACGGCAAGGACCTGCGCGGTGTGCTGCACCTCGCACCGGGCGACGGCACGATCGACGGCGAGGTTCGCATCAGCGCCGGCGGCGAACTGCTGGATCGCCCGATGCTCGGCAGCCTGCGGGTCGAGTTGCCGGACCTGTCGTGGCTGCCGGTGTTGTCGCCCGAGATCGCGTCCGCCCGCGGCTCGATCGACGCCGACCTCAACGTTTCCGGCACCCTGCGCAGCCCCTCGCTCGACGGGCGCCTGCAAGTCACGGACGGCCGCGTCCGGCTGGCAACGCCCGGCATCGAGCTGACCGACCTCAGCGCGTCGTTCGAGCGCGGACGCGACGCGCCGCTGATCGCGCGCCTCAGCGCGCGGTCGGGCGACGGCCAGTTCACGCTCGACGGCGTGCTGCGGGCGATGCAGCCGAAGCTCGACGGCACCTTCACGCTGAAGGGCGATCGCGTGCTGGGCTTCAACACGGCCGAGATGCGCGCGTGGATCACGCCGAACCTGACGCTGGCGGTGGACGGGACACACGCCCGGCTGACCGGCGAAGTGGCGGTGCCGCGGGCGGAGATCACGCCGCGCGAGATCAGCGCCGGCGGCATCGCGCCGTCGGCCGACCAGGTCGTCGTCTCGGTGGACGAGGAGGCGCAGCCCAGTGCGCTGCAGATCGAGTCCGACGTGCGCATCGTGCTCGGCGACAAGGTGCGCTTCGACGGGCTCGGGCTGAAGACGCGGCTCGAGGGTGCCATTGCCGCGCACGACGAAGTCGGCCGGCCGACGACGGGGAGCGGCGAGTTGCGCCTGATCGGCGGGCGCTACAAGGCCTACGGCCAGGACCTCATCATCGAGACCGGCCGGCTGGTGTTCAACGGACGCATCACCGCGCCGCAGATCGACCTGTCGGCCTACCGCGACCTCCCGCCCGGCCTGAAAGAGGTGCAGAAGGTCGGCCTGCGCGCGCGCGGCACGCTCGAAAAACCGGAGTTCAGCCTGTATTCCGAGCCCACGCTGCCGCAAGAGCAGCAACTGTCGTGGCTGGTGCTGGGGCGCGGACTGAAGCCGGAGCAGGCGACGGTGGGCCAGGCCACGCAGCTCGAGGAGGCGCGGACCGCACTCGGACTGGCCGGCGGCGACCTGCTGGCGCAGCAGTTGGCGCCGCGCCTGGGACTCGACGAGGTCTCGGTCGGCGCGCGGCCGGGCGAGACCGCCGACCTGGCGCGCCTGACCATCGGCAAGTACCTGTCGCCCAAACTGTTCGTCAGCTACGGCGTGGGCCTGTTCCAGCCGGGTCACTTCTTCCGCATGCAGTACGACCTGACTCGGCGGGTGAAGCTGGTCGGCGAGTCGGGACTCGCCCAGGGCGGCGACGTCCTGTATTTGATCGAGCGCGGAAAGTAGCTAAGGCGCGTTCTTCGCCTCGAGCTGCGCGACGCGCTCCTCGAGCGCGCGCAAACGCTCCTCGATCGCGGCGCGGCCGGCCGGCGCGGGCGTCTCCGCGTGTGCCGGCGGCCCGGGCGCCGCCGTCAGTTCGGGCGGCCCGCTCAAGGTGTGCGCGTGGCGCGCCTCCTTCTGCCCGGGACTGCGCGGCAGCAGCACCACCAGCGGCTGGCTGCGATCGGCCAGATCCTGCAGCGCCGCAACCACGCCTTCGGCGGTCGCCGGCCCGCCGAGCGCGACCGCATTACTGCGCAGTTCGGCCTGCGTCTGCGGCCCGCGCAGCATCAGCGTGAGCAGCACCGCGAACGTCGCCGGCTGCAGCAGCAGGTGATGCTGGAAGTTCTGGCGCCACTTCGGCACGCGGCTGCCGGCATCGTCGCGTTGCGCGAGGCTTTTTTCGGCGAGGTCGAGCAGGACCGAGCCGACTTCGCCTTCCTTCAGCTGCATCACCGGGTCGCGGCTGGACTTCTGGTTCGACGCCAGCGTGAGCGCGTTGACCGTCATCGGGTAGTAATTCGGCGTCGTGATCGATTTCTCCGACAGCGACGCGATCACGCGCGCCTCGACGGCAGTCAGCAGCAGGTCGGCCATGGCGCGGACATTGTAGGGGCTGCGCTCAGCCGGGGCCTTCGGCCGGCGACCAGCGCTGCTTGCGGCGCGCGAGGCGCCGCGCCGCGTCTTCGCCCTCGTAGTCCATCGGCTGCACGCCCTGCGTCAGCCGGGCCACGTCATCGAAAGCGTTGGCATTCACGATCGCCCACTGCGAGCCGCCCTCGCGCATCAGCGCACCGACGTAGATGCCGCAGCCAGCGCAGATCAGGAAATCCGCGGTGCGCAGCCCGAAGCGGTAGCGCGTGAGTTTTCCCGCATCGCGCACTTCGAAGCGCACGCGGCCGGCCGGGTCCGAGGTCGAGCGCGCGCCATGGTGGCGGCAGAACGAGCACTGGCAGGCGCGCAGCGGCAGGCCGGCCAGCGGCAGCGCGGTCTCGAGTGAAAAACGCAGGTTGCCGCAGTGACAGCCGCCCGGGTGGATCACGGCCGGATCATGCCTCGAAGCGCTGGCGCAGCCAGGCGCCGATGTCGGCGATCTGCTCGGCGCACACCTGGTGCGCCATCGGGTACTCGCGCCAGGTCACGTCGTATCCGTCCTTCATCAGCACGTCGCGGCTGAAGGTGCCGAGCTGCAGCGGCAGCGTCTGGTCGAACTGGCCGTGGCACATCAGGATCGGCGTGTCGCGCCGCTCCGGCCGGCGCTCGGTGGCGTACTGCCCGGGCAGCGGCAGGTAAGTCGACAGCGCCAGCAACCCGGCCAGTGCCTGCGGCTGGCGCACGCCGGCGTGCAGCGTGATCGCGCCGCCCTGCGAGAAGCCCGCCAGCACGATGCGGTTGGCCGGCACGCCGGAGGCCACCTCGCGCTGCAAAAAACCTTCGACGATGCGCGAGGACTCGCGGATGCCCACCTCGTCGTGGCGGCGCAGGTCCGGCGCGATGTCGTACCAGGCGCGCATGCGCATGCCGTTGTTGATCGCAACCGGGCGCACCGGCGCGTGCGGGAACACGAAACGCACCGCGAGATCGGCGGGCAGGTCCAGTTCCTCCACGATCGGCACGAAGTCGTGGCCGTCTGCGCCGAGGCCGTGCAGCCAAATGACGGCGGCCCCGGGTCTGGCAGCGGGCTGCAGGATTACCGCCTCGTCGCGCTCTTCGAGTTTCACCGGCCGCCGTCATTTGCCCCCGCGCAGGCGGGGGCCCAGTTTTTTGGACGTAGAATGACGCGCTCAAAATACTGGATTCCCGCTTCCGCGGGAATGACTCCTTGATGCGCTACCTGATCCTGCTGTCCTTCTTCCTGCTGGCCGGCTGCGGCCAGTCGGGCGACCTGTACCTGCCGCCCGAGCAGCCGGAGCCTCCCGCGCAAACCGGGACGGCCGCGCCTGCGGAGACGCCGGCTCCGCCGCCCACGCCGCCGCCCGACGAAAAGAAGAAGGAACCGCCCAAGGAAGGGCCCTAGGAAGGACTGTCTTGGATCACTTCGAGTACCGCAGCGGCGAGCTGCACGCCGAGGACGTGCCGCTGGCCGACATCGCGCGCCGCCACGGCACGCCGGTCTACGTCTATTCGCGCGCCACGCTGACCCGCCATTTCCACGCGTTCGACCAGGCACTCGCCGGACGTCCCGGCGAAGGCCGGGACCACCTGGTGTGCTACGCGGTCAAGGCCAATTCGAGCCTGGCGGTGCTGCAGGTGCTGGCGAAGCTCGGCGCCGGCTTCGACATCGTCTCCGGTGGCGAGCTGGCGCGCGTGCTCAAGGCCGGCGGCGATCCGCGCAAGATCGTGTTCTCGGGGGTCGGCAAGACCACGGCCGAAATGCGCCAGGCGCTGGTGACCGGCATCGGTTGCTTCAACGTGGAGTCCGAGGCCGAATTGCTGCGACTGAACGAGTCCGCTGTCGGGCTCAAGAAGCGCGCCGCGATCGCTCTGCGGGTCAATCCGGACGTCGACCCGAAGACGCACCCGTACATTTCCACCGGCCTGAAGGCCAGCAAGTTCGGCGTCGACATCGCCGAGGCCGAAAGACTCTACGCGCGGGCGTGCACGCTGCCGGGCCTCGAGGTCACGGGCGTGGCCTGCCACATCGGCTCGCAGCTGCAGGAGCTGGCGCCGTTCCTCGACGCACTGGCGCGCGTGCTGGCGCTGACCGACCGGCTGGCCGCGCAGGGTATTGCCCTCAAGCACCTCGATCTCGGCGGCGGCCTCGGCGTGCCGTACGACCGCGAGACGCCGCCGTCGCCGGCCGAGCTCGCCGGCGCGGTGCGCGAGAAACTGGCGGGCCGCGCCCTGAAGGTATTGCTGGAGCCGGGCCGCGCCATCGCCGGCAACGCCGGCGTGCTGGTGACACGCGTCGAATACCTGAAGCACGGCAGCGAGAAGAATTTCGCGGTGGTCGATGCGGCCATGAACGACCTCCTGCGCCCGGCGCTGTACGAGGGCTGGCACGCGATCCTGCCGGTGCGCGCGGACGGCACGGGGCCCCAGCGGACCTATGACGTCGTCGGCCCGGTGTGCGAGAGCGGCGACTGGCTCGGGCGCGACCGCACGCTCGCGATCGCCCCGGGCGACCTGCTGGCGATCCGCACCGCCGGCGCCTACGGTTTCACGATGAGCTCGAACTACAACACGCGCCCGCGGGCGGCCGAGGTCATGGTCGACGGGCGCGAGATGCACCTGGTGCGCGCGCGCGAGTCGATCGACGACCTGCTGCGCGGCGAAGCGCTGCTGCCCGCCTGACGCGGCCCGTCCCGCCGTCGGGATACAATTTCGCTCTTATGACAACGGCCCGGCGCATCGGCATCTTCGGCTGGGGCGTCGTCGCCCCCAGAACCCCCGACATCGGCGCGTTCGAGAAAAACCTCGAGGGCACCGGGACGTGGCTGTCGCCGTTCGCGGGTTTCGGCCCGTCCAACTTCCTGGTCGGCGAACCGGAGTTCGCGTTCGAGCACTACAAGCCGTGGTTCGACGCGCGCTTCCCGCCGGCGCGCTACGCCCAGGTCAACGACAAGATGGGGCCGATGGTGAAGTACGCCATCGGCGCGTTCATCCAGTCGCT
>JBOICR010000130.1:0-5583 GCA_050740195.1 Nevskiaceae bacterium
CAGCACGTACAGCATCAGCGAGCCGACTTTCGAGGCGCCGGCGCCCTCGAGCCGGCGCGCGGGCGTCAGTGACAGCAGCAAGCCGAAGGTCGTCGCCAGCACCACGATCCAGAAGAATTCGCTGGTCAGCGAGATCTGCTCGGCCCACTTGCCGGCGCCCTTGAAGAAAGTCACCAGCGGGCCGGCCAGCGCGTGCGACAGCCCGGTGAAGCCGAAACCGACGGCGGCGATGAAGACCAGGTCCGGCAGCTTCGGGATGCGCGCATTCTGTTGCTCGAACTGCTCGACCCGGCGGCGCAGCTCGAGGATGGCGGCGGTGTCGGCGCCGCGGCGGCGATCGAACTCCTCCGACCTGGCTGCGAGGTAGAGCAGGAACGCCATCCAGATGTTGGCGACGATGACGTCGACCGCGACCATGCTGCCGAAAACGTCGTTGGGGATCTGGAACACTTCCTTCATCGCGGCCTGGTTGGCGCCGCCGCCGATCCAGCTGCCGGCGATGGCGGTGAAGCCTCGCCACATCTCGCCGCCGACGGTCTCGGGGCTGATGAAGCTCCAGATCAGGATCGCCAGCGGCCCGCCGATCAGCACGCCCACCGTGCCGGTGAAGAACATCACCAGCGCCTTGGGCCCGAGCTTGACGATCGCCGGGATGTCCATCGAGATCGTCAGCAGGATCAGGGTGGCCGGCAGCAGGTAGCGCGAGGCGACGAAGTACAGCCGGCTGTGCTCGCCATCGATCACGCCGGCGGTGTTGAACAGCGCGGGGATGAAATAGCACAGCAGCAGCGCCGGCACATACTTGTAGAAACCGCGCCAGAAGCGGTGCGGGTGGCGCTCGGTCCAGAACACAAACCCCAGGATCGCGCACAGCAGGCCGAGGACGACGGCGTCGTTGGTGATCAGAGGTGACATGCCGCGGAGTGTACCGGGCCGACGGGCCGCGACCACACTCTCTATACTTGCGGCGCGAATGGGGGTCCGCATGCTCGAAGCCAAGCGCGAAGTCCTGCCCCGGACCATCGGGCCGGAGGAGTTGACGCGCGTGCTCGACGTCACGCGCAGGCTCGCCGCGCGTTTCGACCTCGCGACGATGCTGACCGAAGTGGTCCGCGCCGCCGAGGCGGTGATCGAGGCCGAGGGCGGCTCGCTGTGGCTCTACGAGAAGGACCACAACGAGGTGGTCATGCGCGTCGCGACCGGCATGGAGCCGCTCCGCATGCCGGCCGACCGCGGCATCGTCGGCGAGTGCGTGCGCACGCGCGCGATCATCAACGTGCCCGACTGCTACGCCGATCCGCGCTTCAACCAGGCGATCGACAAGCTCAGCGGCTTTCGCACGCGCTGCATGCTGACGCTGCCGCTGATCGGCCACGACGACGCGCTGGTGGGCGTGCTGCAGATCCTGAACAAGAGCCGCGGCGTGTTCGACGCCCACGACGAGCAGCTGGCCGCGGCGCTCGCCGCGCAGTGCGCCGTCGCGCTGCAGCGCGTGCAGATGATCGAGGCGCTGGTCGCCGGCGAACGCCTCAAGCAGGAGATCGCCGTGGCGCGCGAGATCCAGATGGGCACGCTGCCGAGCACGATGCCGGCGCTGCCGGGTTACGACGTATTCGGCGCGGTCCATCCAGCCGACGAAACCGGCGGCGACACCTTCGATTTCACGGCGCTGCCCAACGACCGGATCTTCGTGATGATGGGCGACGCCACCGGCCACGGCATCGGCCCGGCGCTGTCGGTGACGCAGATGCAGGCCATGCTGCGGCTGGCGGTGCGGCTCGACGCCGGCCTCGACGCGGCGTACCGCCACGTCAACAACCAGCTCGCGCACGACCTGCCGCCGGAACGCTTCGTCACCGGCTTCATCGGCGTGCTCGACGCGCGCGCCCATACGCTGGAATTCCACGCGCCGGGGCAGGGGCCGATCCTGCATTTTCGTGCCGCCGCCGGCACGGTCGACCGCGGCCTGCCCACGACGTTCCCGCTCGGCGCCTTTCCGGTCGAGCAGACGCGGCCTTCGCGCAGGCTGGAGCTCGCTCCGGGCGACGTCGTCGCGCTGATCTCCGACGGCATCTTCGAATGGCCCGGCCCCGACGGCGGCGAGTTCGGCGTCCAGCGCGTCGAGGCGCTGCTGCGCGAGCAGCATGGCCTGCCGGCCGCCAAGCTGGCGGCGCTGATCTTCGATCAGGCGCGCGCGTTCGGCGGGCCGCAGGCCGACGACGTCACGATCGTGTTGCTGCGGCGCGCCGCAGTGGACGCCTCGGCCGAGGTCGAGCTGCCGCGCGAGGTGGCCGCGCTCGACACCGCGGTCGCGCTGGTGCGCGACTTCTGGCAGCGTTACGCGCTGCCGGAGGGCGATCGCTTCCCGGTGGATTTCGCGATCGAGGAGTTGTTCACGAACATGGTCAAATACGGCCGCCGCAGCGGGACCCGGATCCGCCTGCGACTGCAGCGCGAGGCCGGCGCCGTGGCGGTGGTGCTGGTCGACCCGGACAGCGACCCGTTCGACCCGACCGCCGCGCGGCCGGTCGACCTGGCCGCGCCGATCGGGAAACGGACGCCCGGGCGCCTGGGCTTGCCGCTGATCCACAAGCTGGTGGACGATTTCGCCTTTGAATACGCCGGAAGCGAGAGCCGCATCTCCTTCCGCAAACGCACGGGGAGCTGAACCATGCTGGAGATCGAACAGCGCGCCGACGGGACGATGGCGCTCGCCGGGCGGCTCGACGCCGCGCAGGCGCCGAAGATGCAGGCCGCGCTCGACGCGCTCAGCGGGGCCACCCGCCTCGATTGCGCGAAGCTCGAGTACGTGTCCAGCGCCGGACTCGGCGTGCTGCTCAGGACGCAGAAGCGGCTCGGCGCTGCCGGGGGGCTCACGCTGGTCAACGTGAACGCGCACATCCTCGACGTGTTCCGCTACTCCGGCTTCGACCAGATCTTCCGCATCGAAGGTCCCGCCTAGCGGGCCCTCCAACTTTTCCGGCGCTGGCTCGTAAGTGGTCCAAGAGGAAGCCGACGAAGCGCTGGTCGCGCGCTGCCGTAACGGCGACGGCGGAGGGTTCGCCGCGCTGGTGGGGCGTTACCAACGGCAGGTCTTCAACCTCGGGTACCGGATGCTCGGGAACCGCGAGGACGCCCGCGACGTCGCCCAGGCGGCCTTCCTCAAGGCGCTGGAGGGCCTGCACCGGTTCGATCCGCGGTACCGGTTCTTCAGCTGGCTGTACCGCATCGCGATGAACGAGGCGCTGGACGTCCTCGGGCGCCGCGGGCGACACACGGAGCTGACCGACACGCACATGGCCGACGACGACCCCGCCCGCGACGCGCAGACCGCCGAACTCGGCACCCGCGTGCGCGGTGCGCTCGGCGAACTGACCCCGGACCACCGGGCCGTGCTGGTGCTGCGGCACTACCAGGAATTGAGTTACGAGGAGATCGGGCGCGTGCTCGATCTTCCCGATGCGACGGTGAAGTCGCGGCTGTTCGAGGCACGCGAGCGCTTGCGCGTGCGCCTCACGGACGCGACCGGAGAGAACTGAAATGGATGCGCGTGTGGTGGAACTGATCAATCTGGAGCTCGACGGGCGGCTCGACACAGCCGGCCGCGCCGAGCTCGATTCCGCATTGGCGAATGACCCTGCGGCGCGGGCGCGCCGCGATGAGCTCCGCGCCGTGGCGCGTGCGCTCGCCGACGCGCCCGTGCCCACCCTGCCGCTGGACTTTCAGGACAGCGTGCTGCGGCGCCTGCCGCAGCGCAGCAATCGCGTGCGCAACGTGCGCCGCGCGTGGCGCGGCGGGCTGGCCCTGGCGGCGAGCGTGGTGGCCGCCATGGTCGTGCTGCGCGTGGTGCAACACGCCCCCGAGGTGGCACCGGATCAGGTCGGGGCGACGCTGGCGCCGTTGGCGGCGACCGTTGTTGCCACGGCCCGTCCTGGCGGGCTGGCGCTGCGCTTCGAGCTGCCGCCCGGGCCGGGCGACCTGGTCATCGACTTCCCCGGCGAGGGCGCACTGACCGCCAGCACGGACCGCGGGCCGGCACCGGCGGTGGAGGGGCGGCGTATAGTGGTCGCCGCTGCCGGAGGCCAATTCACGGTGCAGGTGGCGGGAAACATCAAACAATTCAATGCTAGTCTGGCCCGCGACGGGGTTGTGACGCCCGTCACGGTTCGCTCGCCTTGACCTGCCGGGAGCGCCAACTTTTGGCGGCGTGGCCGGTAGGTCGATTGGACTCATCCATTTTCCGGGGGCTCGCGAGGACATCATGGCTAACGAACAGATGAAGCAGCGTTGGGTGGTCGGCACCGTCGCGGCGGTCGCGATCGGTGGCGCCGTTGCATATTTCGGCTTCGACATTCCAGGCGGCAGCGACGTCTCCGGCGCGATCGCGCCGGCTGAGCGCTACCGCGGCACGACGCTCTCCGAAGGCGACGTCCAGCTGGGCGACCAGCAGATCGCCAGGCTGATGCAGACCGACGCGTTCGACCTGCTGATCAAGGACGCGAGCTTCCGCGCGATGGCGAGCGACGCCAACTTCCTGGCGCTGGCCAGGCAGCCGGCATTTGCGGCGATGGCGAAGTACCCGCAGGCGTTCGACGCGATGTCGACGCAGGCCAATTCGTTCGCTGCGCTGGCGAAGTATCCGCAGGCATTCGCCGCCCTGGCGCGTGAGCCGAAAGCGTTCGATGCATTCGCCAAGGACGCCAAGGGCATGGAGGCGATGATGCAGAACGCCGAAGCGTTCGCGGCCCTGGCCATGGCGCCGAAGGCGACCGAGGCGCTGGCGCACGACGCCAACGCGATGGCCGCGCTCGCCAAGTACCCGCAGGCGTTCGATGCGTTCGCCAAGCAGCCGGCGGCGTTCGAGGCGCTGGCGACGCACGCGCAGTCCTTCGCCGCGCTGGCCAAGGACGCCAAGGCGTTCGACGCCTTCTCGCAGGACGTGAACGCGTTCGCGGCGCAGGCCAAGCAGGCCAATGCCTCGTACGCCGACGCGACGCTTGCCGCTTCACAGAACGCCGAGGCCTTCGCCGCGCTGTCGCAGAACGCGGCCGCGTTCGATGCGTTCCTGACGAGCGCGCAGTCGTTCGCCGCCCTGGCGAAGAACGCCGCCGCGTTCGATGCCTTCTCGTCCGACGCGCAGAGCTTCGCGGCGCTGGCGCGGGACGCCAAGGCGTTCGACGCGTTTAACCAGGACGCCCAGTCCTTCGCCGCCAACTCGACCGACGCCCAGAGCTTCGCTGCCCTGGCCAACGCCGCCGAGTCCTTCGCCGCGATGTCGCAGGACGCCAACGCGATGGCCGCGCTGTCCACCAACGCGCAGGCGCTGGCCGCGATGTCGCAGAACGCGCAGTCCTTCGCCGCGCTGGCCAACGACGCCAACTCGATGGAGGCGCTTGCGAACGACGCCGAGGCGTTCGCCGCGATGGCGAAGTATCCGAAGGCTTTCGACGCGTTCGCGCAGGACGCCAACCTCCGCGCGCTCGCCCAGGACGCCGCGTTCGGCGCGATGCTCCAGAGCGCCGCGTTCTCGCAGGCGGTCAACGCGCAGCAGGCCGACTAAGGGCTTTTGGGGGTACCCGAAGG
>JBOICR010000131.1:0-4752 GCA_050740195.1 Nevskiaceae bacterium
GGCGGGGCCGTCATCACCGCGTGCGACGCCGCGCTCGCCGCCGGCTACACCCATGTCGTGCAGATCGACGCCGACGGCCAGCACGACGCGAGCGACGTGCCGCGCCTGCTGGAGTTGGTGCGCGCGAACCCGCTCGCGGTGGTGGCCGGCCACGCCCAGTACGACGACACCGTACCGCGGTCGCGCCTGTACGGGCGTTACCTGACGCACGTCTGGGTCTGGATCAACACGCTGTCGCTGCAGATCAAGGACTCGATGTGCGGGTTGCGCGCCTATCCGCTCGCCGCCACCTGCGCCATCTGGCGCAAGACCTCGATTGGCCAGCGCATGGACTTCGACGTCGAGATCATCGTGCGCCTGAAGTGGGAGGGCGTGCAGGTCGTGTCGACGCCGGTGCGCGTGCATTACCCCGCCGACGGCGTCTCCCATTTCGACCTGTTGATGGACAACGTGCGCATCTCGTGGATGCACGCGCGCCTGTTCTTCGGCATGTTGGTGCGGCTGCCGTGGCTGCTCGCCCGCCGCCTGCGGCCGCGGATGCCGGAGCCGAGCCGATGAGCCGCAGCGCCGAGACACTGATCACGGTGCCGTTCCACGACCTGGATCCGGCCGGCATCGTCTGGCACGGGCACTACGCGAAGTATTTCGAGGTGGCCCGCTGCCTGCTGCTGGAGAGCTTCGGCTACAACTATGACGTGATGGTCGAATCCGGCTACGCCTGGCCGGTCATCGACCTGCGCGTGCGCTACGTGAAGCCGGCGCGCTTCGGCCAGCAGATCCGCGTGAAGGCGACGCTCGACGAATGGGAGTACCGGCTCAAGATCGACTACACGATCCACGACAGGGCTGGCGCGCGCATGTGCAAGGGCAGCACCGTGCAGGTCGCCGTCGACATCGCGACGCGCGAGATGCTGTTGCGCTCGCCGGACGTCCTGTTCACGAAACTGGGGCTCGAGCCGTGAGGGCCCTCGCGCTCGTGCTCGGCCTGTGCCTGGCGCCTTTTGCCCAGGCCGGCGACCTGTTCGCGCTGCCGGTCACGCCGGAGGCGCTGGCGAAACAGTTCACGGGCCGGTTGCACGGGCTGCAGCGCGCCGAGGGACTCAAAGGCAATTTCGCGCAGAAGAAGAAGCTCGCCGGCATCGCGCGGCCGCTCGCCGCCGGCGGCACCTTCCTGTTCGTGCGCCGGCGCGGGATTCTCTGGCACACCACGACACCGTTCGATTCCCAGTTCGTGCTGACCGCCGGCAAGATGGAAGTGACCGAGGGCGGCAGCGTCGCGATGCGCCTGCACACCGCCGAGCAGCCGGGGCTCAAGCTGGTGTCGGATATTTTCCTCGCGATGTTTGCGCTCGACTTCGAGGCGCTGGCCCGGCACTTCGACCTGTACGCGATCGACGGCAAGCCCTGGCGCATCGGCCTCGCACCGCGCGACGCGACCCTGAAGGCCGTGGCGACGCGCATCGTGCTGACCGGCACCGACGTCGTCACCGGCGTCGTGCTGGAGGACGCGCACGGCGACCGCAGCGAGATCACCTTCGACGGCGTGAAGCACCTGCAGACGGTCGCGCCGGCCGACCTCGAGCGCTTCGGGTCCTGATGGCAGGACCGTTGTCCGCCGCGGCACTGCGCCGCAACTTCGCCGGCTACCTCGCGTTCCTGCTGCTGGTCGGCGGCGCGCTGCTGCTGCAGGTTCGCCAGGGCCTGAAGGTCGAGACCGACCTGCTGGCCCTGCTGCCGGCGGCCGAGCACGACGCGGGGATCGAGCTGGCGCTGCGCGAGGTCTCGACCTCGCTCGGCAGCCGCGTCGTGTTCCTGGTCGGCGCGCGGGAGTTCGGCGATGCCCGCGCGGCAGCGGGCGCATTCGCGAAAACACTCCGGCAGGCGGACGCGTTCGGCGACGTGTTGCTGGAGATCACCGAGGCCGGGCTGACCTCGCACGCGGTCTACCAGCCGTACCTGCCGGCGCTGATGTCCGATCGCCACCACAAGATGTTGCAGGCCGGGGAGGCGCAGCGCCTGCGCCAGGAAGCGTTGCGGGCGCTGTACGCGCCGCTGCCGCTGCCGATGCCGCTGGCGGCCGCCGCGGATCCGCTGGGCCTCGCCAACGGATTCCTGCTGCAGCGCCTGCCGCCAGCGGGCAATGCCCTGCCGCGCGACGGCGTGCTGGCGCTCGGCGGCGACGACTGGCAGTACGTGCTGCTGACGGCGCAGCTGCGCGGCAGCTCGTTCGCCGGCGGTGTGCAGGACCGTGCCCTCGCCGCGATCGCGCAGGCCGAAGCCGGCGCGCGCGCCGCCACCGCACCGCGCGAGCTGCGACTGCTGCGGGCGGGCCTGCTGTTCCATTCGACGGCGGGCCGGCGACAGTCCGAGAGGGAGATCGAGCTGATCAGCATCGTGTCGCTGATCGGCGTGGTGACGCTGGTGCTGCTGACCTTCGGCTCGCCGCGGCCGCTGCTGCTCACCGTGACTTCGCTCGCGGTCGGCACCGCTTGCGGGCTGACCGCGTGCCTCTACGCCTTCGGCAGCCTGCACCTGCTGACGTTCGTGTTCGGCTCGACGCTGATCGGCGTCGCGGTGGATTACTCGAACTACTTCCTGCACGACGCGTTCGACGAGCCCGCCGGCTGGACTGGCGGGCGCGCCCTGCACAACACGATGCGCGGGATCCTGCTGGGCCTGTCCACCTCCGTGCTCGCGTACCTGGCACTGACGCTCGCGCCATTTCCCGGCCTGCGCCAGATGGCCGTGTTCTCCGCGACGGGATTGCTCGGCGCGGCGGGCTGCGTGCTGTGCCTGCACCCGGTGCTGGCGCGGCCGCCGCGCAATGCCCAGCCGCCGATCCTGCGGGTCGTGCTGGAGATGTACGTCGGCCTGCGGGCGCTGCGCCGGACACGCTTCGCCGGAATCGCGGCGCTGGTGCTGGTGGCCGCGGGCATGCTGCGCCTCACGGCGCAGGACGACATCCGCCTGCTGCAGTCGTCGCCGGCGAACATCGTCGCGGAGGACGGCGAGCTGCGCTCCCTGATCGGCAACCCGCCGGACAGCCGGTTCTTCCTGGTGCGCGGCGCAACCGCGCAAGACGTGCTCGAAGCCGAAGAGGCGCTGCGCCCGCAGCTCGACGCCGCGGTGGCGCGGGGCGCGGTGGGCTCGTATCTCGCCGTGTCCCGCGCGCTGCCGTCGCTCAAGGCCCAGCGCGAAGCGCGCGAGCTGCTGGCGCGGGACGTCTACGGCAATTCCGGCGTGCTGGCGCAGATGATGCGCGAGCTGGGGTTCGACGCTGCCGCGATCGAGCAGCGCCAGCGCGCGTTCCGCGAGGTGCCGGCCGCGGGCCTCGAGCCCGCGCGCTGGTTCGACAGCCCGGCCGCCACGGTGTACCGCGCGCTGTGGCTGCCGCTGCCGCAAGGCCAGGCCAGCCTGGTGATGCTGTCCGGCGTGCGCGACGTCGCGGCGCTGCGCGCGATCCAGGCGCCGGGCGCGGTGCTGGTCGACAAGGTCGCCGAAGTCTCGGACATTTTGAGCCGTTACCGCAGCGCCGCGATGCGCCTGCTGGTGCTGGCGTACGCGGGCGCGGCCCTGCTGCTGGCGTGGCGCTACGGCTGGCGCCGCAGCCTGCCGATGATCGCCGGCATGATCGGCGCCGCGGCGGTGACGCTCGGCGTGTTCGGCTGGGCCGGCATCCCGGTGAACCTGTTCAGCGTGCTGGCGCTGCTGCTGGTGCTGGGCATCGGCATCGACTACGTCATCTTCCTGCAGGAAGGCTTCGGCGCGGGCCACGGCCCGCTGCTGGCGGTGATGCTGTCGGCGGTGACCACGCTGCTGTCCTTCGGCCTGCTGTCGTTCTCGAACACGCCGTTCATGCGCAGCATCGGCCTGACCCTGCTGATCGGGATCGGCCTGGCCTTCGTCTTTGCCCTGCTGGGCGCGAACATCCGGCGCAACGCGTCATAATTGTCCGGGGATCTGGGGGAAAGTCATGCTTGATGTCCTGATCATCGGCGCCGGGCCGGCAGGCGCGGTCGCCGGCGGGCTGCTGGCCAAGAACGGCTACTCCGTGCGCGTGCTCGAGCGCCAGAAGTTTCCACGCTTCTCGATCGGCGAGAGCCTGCTCGCGCAGAGCATCCAGCTGATCGACGAGGCCGGCATGCTCGAGCCGGTGATGTCGGCCGGCTTCCAGTTCAAGAACGGCGCCGCGTTCGTGCGCGGCTCCGAGTACAGCGAATACAACTTCGCCGACAAGTCGAGCCCGGGCCCGATGTCGACGTTCCAGGTGCCGCGGGCGGAGTTCGACAAGGTGCTGGCCGACGCCGCGGCCGGCATGGGCGCCGACATCCGCTACGAGATCGAGATCACGGCGGCCGATTTCTCCGGCACGCCCGCGCTGACCAGCCGCGATGTCGCGGGCAAGGTCGAGAAGCACGAAGCCCGCTTCGTGCTCGACGCCAGCGGCTTCGGCCGCACGCTGCCGCGCCTGCTCAAGCTCGACCGGCCGGCGAACTTCCCGGTGCGTGCGGCGCTGTTCACGCACATCCGCGACCACATTCCGGCCGGGGAGTTCGACCGCCAGAAGATCCGCGTCACCATCCATCCGGAGCAGCACGACGTCTGGTACTGGCTGATCCCATTCTCGGACGGGCGCAGCTCGATGGGCGTGGTGGCGCGCGACGAGACCCTGCAGGCCATCGCGGGCAGCAACGAAGAGCGGCTGTGGACCCTGGTGCGGCAGGATCGGGGGCTGGGCGAGCTGCTCAAGGC
>JBOICR010000132.1:0-3056 GCA_050740195.1 Nevskiaceae bacterium
CGGCCGGCATGGCGAGCCGGAGTTGCTGGCGTCGTGCTACCGGGAGTCGCTGAAGCTCGCCGAGGGACACGGCTGCGCGTCCATCGCATTCCCCGCCATCAGCTGCGGCGTTTACGGCTACCCGATCCCCGACGCGGTGGCGATCGCGGTGCGGGAGGTGCGCGGGTTCGAGTCCCGCGCGGTCGGCCGCATCGTCTTCGCCTGCTTCGGCGCGGCGATGCTGGCAGCTTACGAGCGCAAGCTCGCCTCCGAACCGCGTTAGACTTCTTTCATGTCCTTGCCGGAAAGCTTTGCCTGCCAGCGCATCCGCCTCTCGCCGCGCGTGGTGTACCAGGAGGTCGGCGGCGAAGCGGTGCTGCTCGATCTCGAAAGCGAGCAGTATTTCGGCCTCGACGCCGTCGGCCTGCGCATCTGGCGGCTGCTCGAGCAGCACGACGATCCGCGGCGCGTGCTCGACGATCTCGCCGCGGAATTCGATGCCGCGCCGGAAAGGATTGCCCAGGATCTGCAGGCGCTCGTCCACGACCTGCATGAAGCCGGCCTCGTCACGCTGAGCCCGCCGCCGGATGCCGGGAAAACTGGCTAAGTTCCTGGCGCTGCCAGTCGCCGAGCGCGCCGTTCTTCTGCAAGCCCTGGTTGCGCTGCCCGCGACCGCGCTGGCATTGCGCCACTCGGGTTTCGAGGCGGTGGCGCTGCCGGCGCTCGCGGGCAACCCCGCCCCGCCGCGCGCGGCGACCAGCCCGGACCCGAAGCGGATCGCGGTGCTCGTCGGCATCGCCGCGCGCAACGGCCCCTATCACGGCAACTGCCTGAGCCAGTCTCTCGCCCTGTGGCGGCTGCTGCATCGGCGCGGCGTGACGAGCACCTTGCGGATCGGCGCGCGCCGATCCGCGGCGGGTCTCGAGGCGCACGCGTGGATCGAGCACGCCGGCACGCCGCTGAACGACGCGCGCGACGTCGCGCAACGCTTTCCACCGTTCAGGCCGCTCGCAGCCGCAGATTTGCCGCCGCTCGTATGAGTGGTTTCGTCGGCGTCTTCCACCGCGACGGCCAGCCGGTGGACGCCGCGCAGCTGGAATCGCTGACGCAGGCGCTGCGCTTCCGCGGTCCCGACGGCTCGAAGATCTGGGCGCAGGGCAGTATCGGTTTCGGCCACGCGCGTTTCATCGTGGACCGCTCGCGCGACAACGCACCGCAGCCGCTGGGCCTGGACCGACGCTTGTGGCTGGCCGGGGATGTCCGGCTCGACGCGCGCGCGGTGCTGCGTGACCGGCTACACGCCGCCGGACAACGGCCGCCACCGGATGCCGGTGACGCTGTCCTCGTGCTGCACGCCTACGCCGCCTGGGGCCGGGCGTGCGCGGAGCACGTCGATGGCGATTTCTCGTTTGCCGTCTGGGATGAAACCCGGCGGCGCCTGTTCTGCGCGCGCGACCGGTTCGGCGTGAAGCCACTTTTTTACGCGGCGTTCGACGACCTCGTCCTCGTCGGCAACACGCTGGGCGTCCTGCGCCGGCACCCGCGCGTCGGCGCCCGCCTTGACGATCGGGCCGTCGCGGACTTCCTGCTGGCAGGACAGCCACTGGAGCCCGACGCGACTTTCTTCGCCGACGTGAGGCGCCTGCCCGCTGCGCATACCCTCGAAGTCGACGCGGTCGCTTGCAGCGCACACCGGTACTGGTCGTTGCCGGTCGAGCCGCTGGTGCGCCATGCGCAGGCGGCCGACTACGTGGCGGGTTTCGCGGACGTCCTGACGCAGGCCGTTGCCGACCGGGTGGATGGCGCCGCCGCCACGCTCGAGATGAGCGGCGGCCTGGATTCGGCCGCGCTCGCCGCCGCGCTCACCGGCAAGCTGGGTGCGTGGCGGCCCGCCGCGAGCGTGCGCGGCGTGTGTCACGGCTTCAACCGGTCTTTTGCCGATCCCGAGCCGGCGCTGGCTCGCGAAGCAGCGCGCGCGCTGGGGCTCGAGCTCGAAGTCTGGGAGCACGACAGCGTCGCGCCCTTCGCAACGGACGAACCCGGCACGTCCGGACCGGAGCCGAGCCTGGCGGACCTGTTCCGGGGCTCGACCGCGCGCAACCTGCGCCGCCTCGCTGCGCTGGCGCCGGCCATCCTCAATGGACAGGGCGGCGACGAAGTCCTCGCCTGCGATCCGCTGATCGACGAGCTGGCCGCCAGCCGCGATCCGCGCCTGCTCGCGGATTGGTTCGCCACCGCGCGCAGGTCGAGGCACCCGGCAATCGGCCTGCGCGGGTTGCTTGCGCGTCGCCAGCGCCGGCGCCGCCCCACCGCCATTCCCGAGTGGCTGCGATCCGGCTGGGTGGGTCCAGTGGATTTGCGGGAGCGGGTCGATGCGGCCAATTCCCACATCCGGAGCGCTGCGGGCCCGCGGCCCGCGGTGCGGCGCCGGCTGTCAGCTCGCCTCTGGCAACCGTATCTGGAGGCCTGGGACTCGGGGATGACCGGCATCTGCGTCGAGGCCCGGTTTCCCTACCTGGATCGCCGCGTCGTGGAGTGGTGCCTGCGGTTGCCCCCATACCCCTGGTGCCTGGACAAGCGACTGCTGCGCGACCTTCTGGGGCGCTGGGTGCCCCAGTCCGTCAGCCGGCGTCCGAAGACTCCGCTTCAGGGCGACCCGCTGATCCACTACCTCGAGGCGCATCGCGACTGGCGCGCCACGTTGGCGTGGGCTGCCGAAGAGCTGGCGCCGTGGCTGGAACCACCGGCGTGGCGGCACGCCTGCGAAGCGCTCGATCCGGCGCGGCATCCGGACCTTGCATGGGAGTTGATGCGCGGCGTCGCGCTCGCGTGGTGGCTGCGGCTATCGAAGCGAGGCGTGGAACCCGCGGCGCTGGCGTAGAATTCCTTCGACACACCGACCGAGGCAGACGGCCATGACCGACAAGACTCCGAATTCGCGAGCGCCCGAACCGGCGCAAGATCGCGCGCCGTACCGCAAGCCGGAACTGCGCAAGTACGGCTCGGTAGCGACCCTCACCGAGGCGGTCGGGTCCAAGTCCACACCCGACGGCGCCAGCCCGCCCCAGCCCACCATG
>JBOICR010000133.1:0-2675 GCA_050740195.1 Nevskiaceae bacterium
TCCATGTCTTGCCAGTTCAGGCCCGAGCCGCTGATGGTGGCCGACGTTTGCCGCCGGCCGCGACCGCCCTCGGCACTGGCACGCAGCAGATCGCGGACATGGCCGTGCATGCTGTTGTTGTAGTAGAAGAAGCTGTTGCCCACCCACAGCATCGACCGCGGCGGCGTGCGCGACGCGGCACTCGCGGCTGGGCTGGCGGCGGGCGGCGTCTGCGCACACGCGGCGAGCAGCGCCGCGGCCAAGCCGGCAGTGAGCCGGCGCACGGCCAGAACGAGTGGGCGCATCGCAGTCTCCTTCGTGTGTAAGTGGGGCGGACCGGGTTCGTGCGCATCGACCCGCACCGCCGCGTGAAGGCTGAAGCCGAACGGTCCAAGCCGACCCTGAAGAGACATACGCTGTCCGGATCTCGCCGCCCCGAAGCTGCCGGTCGGACTCACTCACAGGCACCCGAAGGAGGCCCCACAGCGGAGGGCACACATCGGCGGGCAGCAATCAAGGCGATTGAGGCACGGAGCACGGACTGAGACCGTGCGGGCTCACCCCCTCGGGAGCCCATCGTGCAAGCCACTGGCCGGCAGCCCCAACGGGCGCCGGATGGCGCCCCGCTTCACTACGAGCGCCACCGCCCCGAGCAGACCGCGCTGTACCGCCTCGTTCAGCAGCACGCGGCCAGCTTCATCGCGCATACCGAGGCCAGCACCGGATCGGCGCTGCCCCGGTTCATCAAGGACGAGTTCGACGCCTTCCTCGAGTGCGGCATCCTCGCGCACGGCTTCCTGAGGCTGCGCTGCGGCGAATGCGGCCACGACAAGCTGCTGGCCTTCAGCTGCAAGCGCCGCGGTTTCTGCCCGTCGTGCGGCGCCCGCCGAATGTCGCAGACGGCGGCGCACCTGGTCGACCACGTCATCCCGCACGTACCGGTGCGGCAGTGGGTCTTGTCGCTGCCGATCCCGCTGCGCCTGCTGCTGGCCGCGCAGCCCGAACTGGTCACGCCGGTGCTGCAGGTGGTGCAGCGCGTGGTCACGCGCCATCTGCTGGATGGCGCCCAGCTCGAGGCCGATGAAGGCCACGGCGGCGCCGTCACGCTCATCCAGCGCTTCGGCTCGGCCGGCAACCTCAACATACATCTGCATTGCCTGGTGTTGGACGGCGTGTACCGCTGCGGCGCCGATGGTCTGCCGGTGTTCGTCGAAGCCGGTGCACCTACCGACGACGAGCTGCACGCACTGCTGCAGACGGTCATCACGCGGCTCTTGAAGATGCTTACGCGCCGGGGAGTGCTGATCGAGGAGATGGGCCAGACCTACCTGGCCGAGCCGGATGCCGATGCCGACGGTGAGGAGGCGCGCACGCTGCGGCCGCTGCAGGCCGCGGCCGTCACGTATCGGATCGCCTTTGGTCCCCGCGCCGGTCAAAAGGTATTAACCCTGCGCGGCGCGATGCCGCGCGAGTCGCCACCGCGACAGTCCCTGTGTGCCGACATTGACGGCTTCAGCTTGCACGCCGCGGTGCGGGTTGATGCCCACGACCGCAAGCGGCTGGAACAGCTGTGCCGCTACATCACCCGGCCGGCGCTGTCCGACGAGCGGGTGCAGCTCAACGCCGCCGGGCAGGTGGAGCTCAAGCTCAAGACCCCGTGGCGCGATGGCACCACGCACTTGGTCATGAGCCCGCTGGAGTTCATGCAGCGGCTGGCGGCGCTGGTGCCGCGGCCCCGGCTGCATCTGATCCGGTTTCATGGGGTGCTGGCACCCAACGCCAAGCTGCGGGCGCGGGTGGTGCCGCCAGGGCCTGCAGCGCAGGAGCAGGTCACCGAAGCCGCGGCCGCCAGCAAATGCGAGGCTGAGACCATCCCATGCCGACCGCAGCGAATCGGCTGGGCGCGGCTGCTCAAGCGGGTTTTTGCCATAGACATGGAGCGGTGCCCGAACTGCGGCGGCGGCGAGCTGAAGATCATCGCCGCCATCCTGGAGCGGCCGGTGATCGAGAAGATCCTCGAGCACCTGGGGCTGCAGCCACAGCCGCCGCCCAGGGCGCGGGCGCACGAGCCTGTGCCGCACCTCGCGGGCTGAGGCGCACCGGCCGTCAGAAACCCGCCGACACAGGTAGCCAACGATGGCTCATGACCTCGAGCCGCGGTGGTGCTGCGCGTCGTGTCGGCACAACGCTGTCGACATTGGGATGAACCCTGAGCCAGGCCCCGGCGACACCCCGCGGAACAGTCCAGGAGCTGGTGGCGCACGGCAGTACGGCAGCTGACGCGCCGTCATCGAGGCACTTGGGGAGCACTTCAGACCGACCTGGGTCCGACCTGGGCCCCGCTTCGGGCTGCGCCGAGGGCGGTTAAAACTCCTATGCTCCTGAAGCACGAGTTCAACGCCGGCCGCACCGCCGAGATGTATTTCTGGCGTGACCGCGCCGGCAACGAGGTCGACTTG
This sequence comes from Nevskiaceae bacterium, assembly GCA_050740195.1. Classification (GTDB taxonomy): domain Bacteria; phylum Pseudomonadota; class Gammaproteobacteria; order Nevskiales; family Nevskiaceae; genus JACPFV01. The sequence goes on from JBOICR010000133.1 coordinate 2,439, forward strand.
CTGCTGCCTGTCGGCGAGGGCCTGCAGCCTGTGGAAATCAAGTCAGGCAGCACGTTCTCGTCCGACTGGCAAATGCAGGCGCGGCGCTGGGCAGCGCTGGCCGGCGGCGTGGCGCTGCCGCCGATCATCGTGTACGGCGGGTCGGGGCGTTACGAGCGCGAAGGCTGCCGCGTGGTCGGGTGGCGCGACCTGGCGTTGCCGCCGGCCGCTTCGCGGGGAGCCGACGCGTGATCCAGG
>JBOICR010000134.1:0-2943 GCA_050740195.1 Nevskiaceae bacterium
CGTGCGCACGCCGCGCGGCAAGGGCAAGAAGGACGGCAGCCTGCACCAGATCACGCCGGTGCATCTCGTCGCCAACTGCCTGTGGGCCCTGCGCGAGCGCAACCAGCTCGACACCTCGCAGGTCGACGACGTCGTGCTCGGCTGCGTCACGCCGGTCGGCGAGCAGGGCGCGGACATCGCGCGCACCGCGGTGCTGTACTCCGGCTGGGACCAGAGCGTGGCCGGCGTCACCCAGTCGCGCTTCTGCGCCTCGGGCCTCGAGTCGGTGAACCTCGCGGCGATGAAGGTCATGTCCGGCATGGAGAACCTGGTCGTCGCCGGCGGCGTCGAAAGCATGTCGCGCTGGCCGATGGGCAGCGACGGCGGTGCGATGGCGATGGATCCGCGCGTCAACCAGATGATGGGCTTTGCGCCGCAGGGCATCGGTGCCGACCTGATCGCCTCGCTCGAGAACTTTTCGCGGCGCGACGTCGATGAATTCGCGGTGCGCTCGCAGCAGCGTGCCGCGGCAGCGCAGGCCGAAGGCCGCTTCAAGCGGTCGCTCGTGCCGGTCACGGACGTCAACCGCCTGACCGTGCTCGACCGTGACGAGACCATCCGCGGTGACACCACGGTCGAGACGCTGGCCAGCCTCAAGCCCGCGTTCGAGCAGATGGGCCTGATGGGCTTCGACGCCACCGCGCTGCGCAAGTACACCACGGTCGAGAGGATCAACCACGTGCACCACGCCGGCAATTCGTCCGGCATCGTCGACGGCGCCGCGCTGGTGCTGGTCGGCAACAAGAAGATCGGCAGCAAGCTGAAACTGAAGCCGCGCGCGCGCATCGTGTCGGTCGCTGTACCGGCTCCGAGCCGACCATCATGCTGACCGGCATCGCGCCGGCAGCGCAGAAGGCGCTGAAGAAAGCCGGCATGACGGTCAGGGACATCGACCTGTTCGAGATCAACGAGGCGTTCGCGGCAGTCGTGCTGAAGGCCGCGCGCGCGCTCGAAATCGATCTGGACAAGGTCAACGTCAACGGCGGCGCGATCGCGATGGGCCACCCGCTTGGTGCGACCGGCGCCATCATCCTGGGCACCGTGCTCGACGAGCTCGAGCGGCAGAACAAGAGCACCGCGCTGATTTCCTTGTGCGTCGGCGGCGGCATGGGTATCGCCACCATCATTGAACGGGTCCACTGATGGGCGCCGTCACCGTCGCGCGCGACGCGGACCACATCGTCACGCTGACGCTCGACCTGCCCGGCCGCTCGATGAACGTGCTCAACGAGCACCTCATGAAACCCTTCGCCGACGAAGTGCAGAAGTTCATCGCCGACCCGGCGGCGAAGGGCCTGATCATCACCTCCGGCAAGGAAGCGTTCATCGCCGGCGCCGACCTCGAGATGATCTACGCGATCAACGACCCGCAGGTTGTAGTGGACATGGTCACGCAGATGCACGCGCTGCTGCGCGGCATGGAGAAGTGCGGCCGGCCGGTGGTGTGCGCGCTGAACGGCACCGCGTTCGGCGGCGGCCTCGAGATCGCGCTGGCCTGCCATTACCGCATCGCCATCAACGGCCCGAAGGTCAAGTTCGGCCAGCCCGAGGTCAAGCTCGGCCTGCTGCCGGGCGGCGGTGCCACGCAGCGCATCCCGCGCATCATGGGCATGCAGAACTCCATGCCGATCCTGCTCGAGGGCAAGGAACTGCGCCCGGATGCGGCCAAGGCCGCGGGCCTGATCCACGAGCTGGTCGACACAAAGGATGAGCTGCTGGCGCGCGCCAAGGCCTGGTGCCTGGCGAACCCGAAGCCGATCCAGCCGTGGGACGACCCCAAGTTCAAGTTCCCGGGCGGCGACGGCAAGCATCCGGCGGTGGTGCAGATGCTGGCGATCGCGCCGTCGATGGCCTCGGCCAAGTCCTTCGGCAACTACCCTGCCGTCACCGACATCATGTCGTGCGTGTTCGAGGGCTCGCTGGTCGACTTCGATACTGCGCTCAAAATCGAAGCACGCTACTTCGCGCACTGCGTCACCTCGCAGGTCGCCAAGAACATGATCGGCACGCTGTGGTTCCAGCTCAACGCCATCAACAAGGGCAAGAGCCGGCCCGCGGGTCTGCCGAAGTCCACGCTGAAGAAGGTCGGCATCCTCGGCGCCGGCATGATGGGCGCCGGCATTGCCTACTCTTCCGCCAAGGTCGGCATCGACGTGGTTCTGCTCGACACGACCCAGGACGCCGCCGACAAAGGCAAGGCTTACTCGGCCGGCCTGCTCGACAAGGACATCAAGAAGGGCCGGCTGATGCCGGCCGACAAGCAGATCTTCCTCGACCGCATCAGGGCCACCACCCGGTTCGAAGACATGGCCGGCTGCGACCTCGTCATCGAGGCCGTGTTCGAAGACCGCTCAATCAAGGCCGACGTCACCAGGCAGGCGGAACAGGTGATTGGCAAAGCTGCGACCTTTGCCTCGAACACCTCGACACTGCCGATCACCGGTCTGGCCGAAGCCAGCAGTCGGCCGAAGAACTTCGTCGGCCTGCATTTCTTCTCGCCGGTCGACAAGATGCCACTGGTCGAGATCATCAAGGGGAAAAGGACCAGCGCCGAGACGCTGGCGCGCGGGTTCGACTACGTGCAGCAGATCAAGAAGACCCCGATCGTGGTCAACGACTCGCGCGGTTTCTATACCTCGCGTTGCTTCGCAACCTATCCGATGGAGGGCCTGACGCTGCTCGCCGAAGGCCAGCATCCGCGCGCGATCGAAGTCGCCGGCTTGCAGGCCGGCATGCCGGTCGGGCCGCTTGCGGTGCAGGACGAGGTCTCGCTGTCGCTGTCCATGCACATCCTCGAGCAGACCCGCAAGGATTTCGCCGCCGAGGGCAAGACGCTGCCCGAGCATCCGGGCGCGAAGGTCATCGAGAAGATGGTCAAGGAGCTGAACCGCGCGGGCAAGAAGG
>JBOICR010000135.1:0-27201 GCA_050740195.1 Nevskiaceae bacterium
ACGACGACTACAACGCGATCCTGCTCGAGTCGCTGGCCGACCGGCTGGCCGAGGCGTTCGCCGAGCGCCTGCACGAGCGCGTGCGCCGCGAGCTCTGGGGTTACGCCAGTGACGAGCACCTGACCAACGAGCAGCTCATCGCGGAGACCTACCAGGGCATCCGCCCGGCCCCCGGCTATGCCGCCTGCCCGGAGCACACCGAGAAGGCCGCGCTGTGGAAGCTGCTCGACGTGAACCACAACGCCGATATCGAGCTGACCGAGAGCTTCGCGATGTGGCCGGGCGCGGCGGTGTCGGGATGGTATTTCGCGCATCCGCGGGCCCAATACTTCGTGGTCGGGCGCCTGCAGAAGGACCAGGTCGAGGATTACGCGCGACGCAAGGACTGGGATCTCGCCACCGCCGAAAAATGGCTCGGCTCCAACCTCGGGTACGAGCCCGACGACTGACGCTAGAATCGCGGCGCTGACCGGGAAAAACCGATGAGGATTCTGGGCCGCGTGCTGGCGGTTGTCGTCCTGCTCTTCGCAGGACTCGCGGCGTTCGATCGCTTCGCGCCTTACACCTCCGCGCGGCTGGGCCTGTCGCTGGAGCAGCGCCGCTCCGGCCTGCACGAGGCGATTGCCAGCATCCCGGGCTTCGACATCCCTTATCTGGACGGCGGGACCGGCGAGCCCTTGCTGCTGGTCCACGGCTTCGGCGCCGAGAAGAACAACTTCACGCGCGTCGCGCGCCATCTCACGCCGCACTACCGCCTCATCGCCCCGGACCTCCCCGGTTTCGGCCTGGCCAGCAAGCCAGAATCCGCCGGGTATTCGGTGGCGGAGCAGGTCGAGCGGCTGCGCCTGTTCGCGGCCGCGCTCGGCCTCAAGCGCGTGCACCTGGGCGGCAGCTCGATGGGCGGCTTCATCGCCACCGCGTGGGCCGCGAAGTACCCGGACGAGATCGCCAGCCTGTGGCTGCTGGCGCCGGCCGGCACGCGCGCGTCGCTCGACTCGGAACTGAGGCGGCATTACCAGGAGACCGGCGAGATCCTGCTGGTGGCGAAGACGCCGCAGGACCACTCGAAGATCATGGACTTCGTCATGTCGCGCCCGCCGCTGCTTACTTATTCGGTCAAGCGCGTGCTCGGCGAACGCGCCGCGGCGAACTTCTCCCTGCACGCGCGGATCTTCGAGCAGCTCGGCAAGGAGACGCCGATCGAAGAGACCACCCGGCGGATCGACACGCCGGCGCTGATCGTCTGGGGCGCGCAGGACCGCGTGCTGAACCCGCTGGGCGCCGATGCGCTCAAGGCGATCATGCCGAACGCGCAGGTGATGCTGATGCCCGGGATTGGCCACCTGCCGATGATCGAGGCGGTCCGGCCCTCGGCCGAGGCCTACCTCGCGTTCCGGCATAATCTGGCCCGTCCCTGACCCGACGCACCGCCATGGCTACCGAAGAAAAGCAACACTGGATGGAGCCGCCGTCGTGGTGGAAGAAGTTCAAGCCGCTGCGCTGGCTGGCGATCCTCGGCATCCTGTTCGTCGCGTTCTCGGTGCTGTACACCGCCAAGATCGTGATCGCGCCCGGCGCCCATCCGGACACTGCGCGCTTCACCGATGGCGTTGCCGATCCGGTCGCGATGATCGGCACGCTGAAGAGCTACGACTCGGTCGGCGCCGTGCGCAGCGCGCTGGACCAGGCCAAGGTGAAGTACGCGGTGACGCCCGTGCGCCCGCGGGCGAGCACCAAGTATCCGCCCCGGGACACCGACACCCTCGTCGCCAGGGACTACAGGCACCTCGGCGTGACGGGCGTGCTGACGCTGGAATTCTTCAACGACCGGCTGTTCGAGGCGACGTTCGTGCCGGGCGATCTCGACGACTACGTCCCCAAGCTGCACGCCGCGGATCCGCGGCTCAAGCGCGAGAAGGACGGCCGCACCGACGTCAGCGTCGGCAACTTGCGCGTGGCGACCAACGTCGATTTCGCCTCGACCGACACCGGCAGGAACCTGCAGACCAAGCCGTTCGTGGTCTGGCAGGACCTGCGGCTGACGACACTGCTCGACGAATGGGACCGGCGCTTCGTCGCCCTGCCGGGCAAGCCGGCCGAGTAGGACGCCTCTTCAGGCGCGACCGTCAGTGGTGGTGACCGCCCGCCCCGTGGACGTGGCCGTGCATCAGTTCTTCGGACGTCGCTTCGCGCACCTTCGTCACTTCCACGTCGAAGATCAGCGTGACACCGGCCAGCGCGTGGTTGGCGTCGATCGTGATCATGTCCCCCTGGACGCGCGTGACCATCACCGCGACGGGACCCTGCGCGGACTGGGCGTGGAAGCGCATGCCGGTCTTGAGGTCCTTGACCCCCTGGAATGAGCGACGCGGCACGTCCTGGACCAGCGCTTCGTCGCGTACGCCGTAGCCCTGTTCCGGCACGACCTTGACCGACAGCTTCGCGCCGGCCTGCTGCCCTTCCAGCGCCTTCTCCAGGCCCGGCACGATGTTGCCGGCGCCGTGCAGGTAGGCGAGCGGCTCGCCGCCCGCGGAGGAGTCGATCACTTTGCCGCTGTCGTCCGTGAGGGTGTAGTGGAAATGGGCGACGCAATTGACGGCGATTTGCATGGGAACGTCTGCACGGGCTAAGCGAGGGGCGCGCATCCTAACAGGCGGTTTCGCCGCACATGGCAACCCTTTCCGGAGTTGCCGCATCTCATGCATGGACTCGGAGTCATTGAGACATGGTGCAGAGGGCTACGCGGGTCGCCATCTGAACCACTAATTGGTGACGGTCACCAGATCGTTCCGCACGCTCCCGAGGCTGCGGGCTCCGGGTCAATCAAATCAACAAGTTACGCCTTAACGAAACTTGGCATGGGCCTTGTGTTAGTAGGGCAACTCAAGCAAGGGGTGCTGTGATGAACAAGTCAACACTGAAATCGACGCTGGCCGCCGCCGCTTTTGCGCTGTCGTGCATGGGGCCGGCCGCCCACGCCGAGGGCAAGGTCGCCTACAACGTGAGCCTGGGCCAGGTCATCGCCGCGCAAGGTAATGCCGCACTGGTCGCCATTCGCACCGAGCTCAAGTCTGCGATCCAGGCCCAGAAGCCGGCGCTGCCGGCGCGTCCGGCTCGCAAGGTCCGGGTTTCCGCCCCGGCCGCGGCGGGTTCGATAGCGGCCACGGCGGCCTGCGCCGAGTAAACTCAGCCACCTCGCCCGGGGCTCGGAACCGGGCGTACCCAATCAAAGAGACCCGCGTCGTCATGAATATTTCACTGGTCCGCGCCGCCAGCGCGCTGCTTGCAGCCGCAATGCTCGCCGGCTGTTCGGAAGCAAAGGAAGAGAAGAAGGAGGAGACCGCCGTCCCGGTCGAAGTCGGCAAGGTGACGATCGGGCCGATCGATGCGGCCTATCGCGGCACCGCGACGCTCGAAGCCGAGGACGAGGCTACGGTGCTGGCCAAGACCAGCGGCGTGATCGAGCAGGTGCTGGCCGAAGAGGGCCAGCGGGTCAGCGCCGGCCAGGTGCTGGCGCGCCTGGAGACCGACCGCCTCAAGCTCGAGGCGACGCGGGCGCGCGCCGAGGCTGACAAGGCCAAGGAGAACTTCGACCGCAACACGCGCATCTTCGAGAAGAACCTGATCAGCAAGGAGCTGTACGACCAGTCGCGCTTTGCGCTCGACGCGGCGCGGGCGGCCTACGATCTTGCCGCGCTGACGCTGCGCGAAAGCGAGATCCGCGCGCCGATCGGCGGCGTGGTGTCGGCGCGCTACATCAAGGTTGGCAACGCGATCCAGCCGAACGTCCAGGCGTTCAAGATCACGCAGATGGACGCGCTGCACGCGCACATCTACGTGCCCGAGCGGGACATCCACAAGCTGGCGCCCAAGCAGGCCGCGGCAATGGCGCTGGACGCCTGGCCCGACAAGGCGTTCACCGGCACGATCCTGCGAGTGAATCCCGTGGTCGACGCCGCGACCGGAACGGTCAAGGTCACGGTGGCGATGGCCCCGGGCCAGCGCGAGCTCAAGCCCGGCATGTTCGGTCGCGTCGAGATCCTCTACGACCGCCGCGAGGCCGCGACGCTGGTGCCGAAGGATGCGGTGCTGACCGAGGACGCCGCGCAGTCGGTGTTCGTGGTCGCCGACGGCAAGGCCAAGCGCCGCTCGATCAAGATCGGCTACTCGGACAGCTACAACTACGAGGTGCTCGACGGCCTGAAGTCGGGCGACCAGGTCGTGACCACCGGTCAGGCCAACCTCAAGGACGACGCCAAAGTCCACGTCGTGAATGCGCCGGGTGCCGCCGCGCCCCCGGCGACCGCGCAAGCCGCCACCACCGCCAACTAACCAGGGAGCCCCCGCGTGGGCATCATCGAACTGTCCACCCGCCGGCCGGTGGCGATCACGATGCTGACGATCGCCGTGCTGCTGTTCGGTTTCGTGTCGCTGGGGCGTCTCGAAGTCACGCTGCTGCCGAACCTGTCGTACCCGACGCTGACGGTGCGCACCGAGCTTCCGGGCGCCGCGCCGACCGAGATCGAGACGCTGCTGTCCAAGCCGATCGAGGAAGCGGTCGGCGTCATCAAGAACGTGCGCCAGGTGCGTTCGGTGTCGCAGGCCGGGCGCAGCGACGTCACGCTCGAGTTCAACTGGGGCACGGAGATGGACATGGCCGTGCTCGACCTGCGCGAGAAGCTCGATGCGCTGGTGCTGCCGAAGGAAGCGGTGCGGCCGATCGTGCTGCGCTTCGACCCGAGCCAGGACCCGATCGTCCGGCTCGGCATGTCGCTGAAGTCGCCGGAGCAGATCGCACACGACAGGGTCACGGCCGAGGCGAAGAAGGCAGGCAAGGAAGCACCCCCGGCCGCGCCCGCGACGCTGGCGGTGCAGCCGATCGCGACCGAGTCCGACCTGAAGCGGCTGCGCCGCGTCGCCGAAGAGCAGGTGCAGAAGATGCTCGAAGGCGTGCCCGGCATCGCCGCGGTGAAGATCTCCGGCGGCCTCGAGGACGAAGTGCAGGTGCTGGTGGACCTGTCGCGCCTCTCGCAGCTCGGCCTGACGCTGGAGCAGATCGGCGAGCGCCTGCGCGCGGAGAACGCCAACATTTCCGGCGGCCGCGTCGACGAAGGCACGGTGTCGTACCTCGTGCGCACGCTGAACCAGTTCAAGAACCTGGAGGAGATCCAGGACACCATCGTCGCCACGCGCCAGGACCGGCCGGTCTACGTCAAGGACATCGCCGAGGTGCGCGCGGGCTACAAGGAGCGCGAGGCGATCATCCGCATCGACGGCGCCGAGGCGGTGGAGATCGCGCTGTACAAGGAAGGCGACGCCAACGCGGTGGCGGTGGCCGAGGGCGCGCTGCACCGCACCGACACCATCCGCAAGGCGCTGGCCGCGGACCTGCAGATCACCACGCTCTACGACCAGTCGGTGTTCATCAAGCAGGCCATCAGCGAGGTCATGTGGGCCGCGATCGAGGGCGGCCTGCTCGCGATCCTGATCCTGTACCTGTTCCTGCACAACGGCTGGATCACGTTCGTGATCTCGCTGGCGATCCCGGTGTCGGTGATTGCGACCTTCAACGTCATGCTGGCGTGGGGCGCCTCGCTGAACATCATGTCGCTCGGCGGGATCGCGCTGGCCATTGGGCTGCTGGTGGACGACGCCATCGTGGTGCTCGAGAACATCACGCGAAAACACGAGCAGGGCTTGCCGCTGGTCGAGGCAACCGTCATGGGCGCGCAGCAAGTCGTCGCGGCGGTCACCGCATCGACGCTGACCACCGTGGCCGTGTTCTTCCCGATGGTGTTCGTGCAGGGCGTGGCCGGCCAGTTGTTCGCCGACCAGGCGCTGGTCGTCACCGGCTCGCTGCTGTTCTCGCTGGTGGTGTCGTTCACGCTGACGCCGATGCTGGTCGCGTGGCAGGGGCGCACGCGCAGCGTGCCCGAAGGCACCGTGCCGACCCTGCTGGCGCGCCGTGCGGCGAGCACGTCCCCGCCGCTGCCCGGCTGGGGCGGCGGAGCACCGATGCTGGTGCGCGGCATCGGCGAGTCGCTGGTCGCGTTCTGGGCCCGAAGCATGGTCCTGCGCGTAGTTGCCTTCTTCCGCAGCCTGCTGCGGTGGCTGGCGGCGTTCGCCGGCTGGCTGGTCGCGCTTGCGCGCTGGTTCGGGTCGCGCAGCGTCGCCGTTGCGCGCGCGACGCCGGGATGGGCGCGCCAGGTGCCGGGCCGCGTCGGCGCCTACGGCAAGGCCGTGCTGATGTGGCTGCCGGACTTCGTGCGCGAGCTGCTCAACCGCCGCTGGCGTGGCGCGGTGCGCGCCTTCTTCGAGCCGCTCATCTCCGCCATCGTCTGGATCGCGCACCGCCTGTGGGTGGCCGCGTACTTCGTGTTCGAGATGTTCGTGCCCGCCGTGCTGCGCGTGGTGCTGGTGTTCGTCGGCGTGTTCGCCTGGGCGGCGACCCGGGTCCTGCAGCCGCTGGCCCGCATCTGGCAGCGCGGTTACAAGGACTTCGAGAACCGCTACGTCCCGGTGCTGGCATGGTCGCTGGAGCATCGCAGCATGGTGCTCGGCGCCGCCGGCGGCATGTTCCTGCTGTCGCTGCTGCTGCTGACGCGCATCGGCGTCGAGTTGCTGCCGCCGTTCAACCAGGGCGAGTTCCGCACCGAGATCACGCTCGCGCCGGGCACGCCGCTGGAGCGCACCGACGCCGTGCTGCAGCGCGTGTCCGCCAGCGTGCGCGGCGACGCCGCGCTGGCCGCCAACTACTCGGTCGCCGGCACCGGCAACCGCCTGGACACGAGCGCCGACACCGGCGGCGAGAACTTCGGCGTGCTGAACCTCGCGCTCAAGCCGAGCGCCTACGACCGTGAAGCGTCGGTGATGGATCAGCTGCGCGCCCAGCTCGACGGCCTGCCGGGGCTGACCTACCGCTTCACGCGGCCGACGCTGTTCACGCTGAAGACGCCGCTCGAGATCGAAGTGGCGGGCTACGAGCTCGAGACGATGCAGAGGGTGTCCGAGCAGCTGCGCGCCAGGATGCTGGCGTCCGACCGCTTCACCGAGGTCGAGACTTCGCTCAAGCCCGGCCATCCCGAGTTGCAGATCGTGTTCGACCAGGAGCGCGCGGCGGCGCTGAACCTCAACACCGCCGAGCTCGCCGCGCGCGTCGCGCGCTCGGTGCAGGGCACGGTTGCCACGCGCTACCGCCTCGAGGACCGCGAGATCGACGTGCTGGTGCGGGGCCGCGAGGCCGACCGCGAGAGCATCGCGGCGGTCCAGGGACTGGTCATCAATCCGGACGCCGAGCGCCCGCTGACGCTGTCGGCCGTCGCCGAGGTCACGCTGCGCACCGGCCCGTCCGAGATCCGCCGGCTCGACCAGGAGCGCGTGGTGCTGCTGTCGGCGAACCTGGTGCACGGCGACCTCGGCGACGCCGTGGTCGAGTTGCAGCGAATGATCGGCGAGGTCGCCATGCCGTCGGGCGTGGTGGCCACGGTCGCCGGCCAGAGCGAGGAGATGGAGGTCAGCTTCCGCTCGTTGCAGCTGGCGCTCGCGCTCGCGATTTTCCTGGTCTACCTGGTGATGGCGAGCGAGTTCGAGTCGCTGATCCACCCGTTCGTCATCCTGTTCACCATCCCGCTGGCGCTGATCGGCGCAGTGCTGGCGCTGTACGTGACCGGCACGGTGATCAACGTCATCGCGCTGATCGGCATGATCATGCTCGCCGGCATCGTGGTGAAGAACGGAATCGTGCTGATCGACCTGGTCAACCGCCTGCGTGAGGAAGGCATGGACCGCACGCGGGCGCTGCTCGAGGGCGGGCGCTCGCGCCTGCGGCCGATCCTGATGACCACGCTCACCGCCGTCCTCGGGCTCCTGCCCATGGCGATCGGCGGCGGCGAGGGCGCCGAGGTGCGCGCGCCCATGGCGATCACGGTCATCGGCGGCCTGCTGGTCTCGACCATCCTGACGCTGGTCGTGATCCCGGTGGTCTATACGCTGCTCGACCGGCACCAATACGACCAGGACCGTGCGACCAACGGCCTGACCCCGGCATCGCAGAAGTGACACGCGAAGCGTGTCATCCCGAGGAACGGAGCGACGAGGGATCTCATGAAACTCACTGAAATCTCCCTGAACCGCCCGGTCACGGCCTGCATGTTCTTCGCCTGCCTGACGCTGATCGGCGTCATGGGCGCGCGCCAGCTGCCGCTCGAACTGCTGCCGGACATCGAGTTCCCGGGGCTGTTCGTGCAGGTGCCATACCGCAATTCCACGCCCGAGGAAGTGGAGCGGCGCATCACGCGCCCGGTCGAAGAGGCCCTGGCGACGCTGTCGGGCATCGAGAACATGGAGTCGACCTCGCGCGACAACGGCGCCGAGATCGAGATCCGCTTCAAGATCGGCGAGGACATGGCGGTCAAGGGCGTCGAGGCGCGCGACAAGCTCGACGCGATCCGGGCCTCGCTGCCGGCCGACGTCGAGCGCCTCAACGTGTTCAAGTTCTCGGCGACCGACATCCCGACGCTGCAGTTCCGCATCGCCGCCGACCGCGACCTCAAGAACAGCTACGACATGCTGGAGCGCAACCTCAAGCGCCGCATCGAGCGCATCGAGGGCGTGTCGCGCGTCAACCTGTACGGCGTCGAGAAGAAGGAGATCCGCATCGAGCTGTCCGCGGACCGCATCGCCGCCCACGGCGTCGACGTGCTCAAGCTCGGCAACACGCTGCGCGCGGCCAATTTCGCGCTGGCGGCCGGCGACCTGGTGGAAGCGGGCAAGCGCTACTACGTGAAGCCCGAAGGCCGCTTCACGCGCATCGAGGACGTCGAGAATTTCGTCATCAACCAACAGGGCCTGCGGCTCAGCGACATCGCCACCATCCGCCACACCCAGCCGCGCCAGACCTACGAGCGGCACCTCAACCAGAAGTACGCCATCGGCCTGGACGTCCTCAAGGAGGCCGGCGCCAACATGGTCGAGACGTCCGACCGCGTCATGGCCGAGATCGAGCAGGTCAAGCTGCTGCCCGAGATGTCCGGCATCCGCATGGTCCTGTTCGAGGACCAGGCGTCGGCGGTCCGCGCGTCGCTGAAGGACCTGATCGAGGCCGGCCTGATCGGCGCGCTGATGTCGCTGGTCGTGCTGTACCTGTTCCTGCGCGACTGGCGCACGACACTGATCGTCGCGCTGTCGGCGCCGCTGGCGCTGGTGATCACGCTGGCGGCCATGTTCTTCCTGAAGATCAGCCTGAACATCCTGTCGCTGATGGGGCTGATGCTGTCGATCGGCATGCTGGTGGACAACGCCGTGGTCGTGAACGAGGCGATCTTCAAGGGGCGCATCGAGCATCCCGAAGACCCGATCGGCGCGACGCTGCGCGGCGTCAACAGCGTCGGCCTGGCCGTCACGCTCGGCACGCTGACCACGTCGATCGTGTTCCTGCCCATGATCTTCGGCGCGCAGGACATCCTGACGCTGTACCTGCAGCACGTCGCCATCACCATCTGCATCTCGGTGGCCGCGTCGCTGCTGGTGGCGATCACGCTCATCCCGCAGCTGACCACGCGCATCCACACCACCGTCGCCGGCGACCCGCGCTGGATGCAGCGCTTCGGCGCCTGGTACGTGGGCGTGCTCGAGTGGGCGCTGCACCACCGCGGCTGGACCTGGCTGTTCATCCTGCTCGTGATGGCCAGCACCGCCGTGCCGTTCAAGATCGGGCTGAAGTTCGACATGTTCCCGCAGGAAGGCAGTACGCGGATGTTCCTGAACTACCGCATGAACGGGACCTATCCGCTGGACAAGGTGCGCGAGTCGGTCGACTCCATCGAGCAGTGGCTGGATGCGAACAAGAAGGATCTGGAGATCGACCAGACCTACAGCTACTTCGACATCGGGCGCGCATTCACACTGATCTACCTCAAGGAAGACGACCACCGCACGCAGACGCCGCAGGACATCCAGGAGAAGATCCGCAAGGGCGTGCCCAAGATCCCGATCGGCGAGCCGAGCTTCGACGATAACCGCAGCAGCGGCGAGCAGCTGGCGGTGCAGGTGTTCGGCGAGTCCAGCGAACGCCTGCGCGACGTCGCCAACGACGTGGCGGCGCTGCTGCGCCAGGTGCCGGGGCTCAACGACGTGCGCGTCAATGCCGGCGTGACCGGCTGGGAGATGCGCGTGAAGGTGGACCGCGAGAAGGCGCGCCTGTACGGCCTGTCGAGCCAGCAGGTCGCCGAGGTCGTGTCCGGGGCGATGCGCGGCTCGCCGCTGCGGCCGTATCGCACGGAGTCGGGCGAAGTCGAGATGATCCTCGAACTGCGGCGCGAGGACCGCACCGACATCGATGCGCTGCGCCAGCTGCCGCTGCTGACCGCCACCGGCCAGCGCATCGCGCTCGATGCGGTCGCCGAACTGTCGATCGGCGACGTGCCAGGCGACATCCGCCGCGAGGACCGCCGCACCGCGCTGAAGATCCAGTTCGCCACGGGCGAGAAGGTCACCGCCGACGACGCGCGCAAGCGGGTCACCGAGTTCATGAACCAGCTGCAGTTCCCGCCGGGCTACAGCTGGGGCTTCGGCCAGGCCTTCGATGACGACGCCGAGGCGCAGATGACGATGCTGGTGAACATGGCGCTGGCGCTGGCCTGCATCTACATCGTGATGGCAGCACTGTTCGAGTCGGTGCTGGGGCCGACCGCGATTATCACCGGCATCTTCTTCTCGTTCGTCGGCGTGTTCTGGTTCTTCCTGTTCACCGGCACCACGATCTCGTTCATGGCCATGATCGGCATGCTGGTGCTGATGGGCGTGGTGGTGAACAACGGCATCGTGCTGATCGACCACGTGCACCAGCTGCGCGAGCAGGGACTGCCCCGCGAGCGCGCGCTGATCCAGGGCTCTCGCGACCGCCTGCGGCCGATCCTGATGACCGCCGGCTCGACCATCCTCGCCATGATCCCGCTGGCCATCGGCAAGACCACCGTCGGCGACGACGGCCCGCCGTACTTCCCGATGGCGCGCGCCGTCATCGGGGGCCTCGCGTTCGCGACCGTGATCAGCCTGGTCGTGCTGCCGGCAATCTATGTGTCGCTCGAAGACGTGGGACACTGGGGCCGGCGCGCATTCCGCCGTGCCCTGCGCCGCCCGCTCAGCGACGGCGCTCCGGTCGAGGTGGATACGCTGCCCTCCAAGTAAGCCAAGAGGGTCGTCATCGTGAGCAAGCTCCTGAAAGGGGTGGGCCTGCTGTTCGCGGCGCTCGCCGCCGTCTGCCTGGTGCGCGTTGCGCTGCTGCCGGCGCCGGCGACGAGCGGCGCCGCCGTGCCGGCGATCGAGCTGGATGAAGCCGGCGCGGTCGAGCGCATGGCCGGCGCGCTGCGCTTCCCGACGGTGTCGCAGACCGACCGCACGCAGATCGATCCGAAGCCGCTCGACGACCTCGCGGCGCATTTCGAGCGCAGCTTCCCGCAAGTCCACGCGCGCCTCGCGCGCGAGAAGGTCGGCCAGAGCCTGCTGTTCACCTGGGCGGGCGCGGATCCCTCCGCGCGGCCGCTGCTGCTGCTGGCGCACATGGACGTCGTGCCGGTCGAGCCGGGCACCGAGGCCAACTGGACCCACCCGCCGTTCGGTGGAGTGGTCGCCGACGGTCAGATCTGGGGACGCGGCGCACGCGACGACAAGAGCAGCGTGCTGGCGCTGCTGGAAGCCGCCGAATGGCTGCTGGCGCGCGACTTCAAGCCGCCGCGCACGGTGTATCTCGCGTTCGGCCACGACGAGGAGATCGGCGGCGAGCAGGGCGCGGCGAAGATCGCGGCGCTGCTGAAGTCGCGCGGCGTCAGTGCCGATCTGCTCGACGAGGGCAGCGGCGTGCTCGAACGGATGATCGGCGGTGTCGAGCGGCCCGTCGCCGCGATCATGGCCGCCGAAAAGGGCTACTACACGGTGCGGCTGACCGCGCGCGCCGAGGGCGGCCACTCCTCGCGTCCGCCCACCGTCACCGCCGTCGGCCGCCTGGCGCGCGCCGTGTGGCGCGTGCAGCAGAACCCGATGCCGACGCGGCTGGTGGCGCCGGTGACCGACATGCTGGACCGCATCGCGCCGGAGGTGCCGTTCGCGCAACGCCTGGCGCTGGCCAACCGCTGGCTGTTCGGCCGGCTGATCCGCAGCCAGATGGCGGGCAACCAGACCCAGAACACGCTGGTCCGGACGACGACCGCGCCCACCGTCATCCACGCCGGCATCAAGGACAACGTCCTGCCGTCGGAGGCCTACGCGCTGATCAACTTCCGGCTGCTGCCCGGCGACACCCGCGAGGACGTGCTGGCCCACCTGCGCGAAGTGATCGGCGACGACGGCATCGAACTCAAGGGCGGCGACGGCGGATTCGGCAACGAGGCCAGCATTCCGTCGCCAATCGACAACAGCGCTTTCCGGCTGCTGGAACGCACGGCGCGCGAGATCTTCCCGGAAGCCGTGGTCAGCACCGGCCTGGTCACCGGCGCGACCGACGCCCGCAATTACGAAGGGGTGTACGCGACCCGCTACAACTTCGCGCCGCAGGTGCTCGGGCCCGAGGACCTGCCGACGATCCACGGCACCAACGAACGGATCGGGGTCGACAACTACCTGCGCATGGTCCGTTTTTACGTCCAGCTTCTGCGCAACGCCGCCGGCGAGCCGTAACGAGGGTTACCCGCTGGCGTTCATCTCGGGCAGGGTCTAGCATCTCGTGGACAAGGCCCTGTCCCGCAACGGGTTTGGGCCGGTTTCTAGGGGGAAATAGTGGCGGCAGACACTCAAGCCGGATGGCGAAACCGCGCCGCGGCGACCGCTGACCGCTTTAATGAGTGGGGCCAGGAGCTGGTCGAGCGCCTGCGCGACCTGACGCAGCGCGTGCCGGGCCTGCGCCAGCAGGCACAGCGGCAGAACCAGCTGGGTCTCGCGATGATGCCGGCCGGCCTCGCACTCGCCAGCGTGCACCGCGCGCCCGGCGCCAGCACGCGCCCACGGCTGACGCGCTGTGAGTACTACCCGCTGTCGCGCCAGGCCGACCCCGGGCTGACGCTGCGCACTGTCGTGCTGCAGCAGGGGATCGAACGCGCCGCGAGCTTCCGGCTGGCCCTGAATTCCGATGAGTACCAGCTGCACCTGGTCGAATCGCCGGACGTGCCGGACTCCGAGCTGCGCGAGGCGGTGCGCTGGCGCATCCGCGACCTGATCGATTTTCCGGTCGACGAGGCGGCGATCGACGTGTTCGACACGCCGCAGCAGGCCGGCACCGGCCGCGAAACCGGCAAGCTGATGTGCGTGGTGGTCGCGCGCAACCCGGTCATCGCGCAGAAGGCGGCGATGGTCAACCGCAGCGGCGGCGAGCTCGACGTCATCGACATCGCCGACCTCGCGCTGCGCAACGTGCTCGCACTGACGCCGGCGGACGCCACCGGCGCCGCGCTGTTGTACGTCGAGGCCGCCTCCAGCCTGATCCTGATCACGTGCGAGTCGACGCTGTACCTGTCGCGGCGCATCTGGATCGGCGCCAACGAGATCGCGACGATGGCCGGGAAGGACCCGGGCAGCGACGAGTTTCGCCGCGTCGCCGACGCGCTGGCGATGGAGCTGCTGCGTTCGCTCGAGTACTACGAGGTGCACTTCTCGCGCCCGGCGGTGGAATCGCTGTACGTCGCCCCGGTCGGCGCCGCCGAGGCGCCACTGTTGTCGCACCTCGGCCAGGCGCTCGGGGTCGAAGTGCAGAACCTGGATCTCAACCAGCTGCTGGACGCGGCCGAGCCGCTGACGCCCGAGCAGCAGGGGCGCAGCCTGCTCGCGATCGGCGCCGCGCTGCGCTATGAGCGGGCG
Source organism: Nevskiaceae bacterium (assembly GCA_050740195.1). Classification (GTDB taxonomy): domain Bacteria; phylum Pseudomonadota; class Gammaproteobacteria; order Nevskiales; family Nevskiaceae; genus JACPFV01. The sequence goes on from JBOICR010000135.1 coordinate 13,846, forward strand.
ACGCTATGAAGCAGCAGGTCAACCTCCTCGCGCCGATGTACCGGAAGCAACGCGCGCTGTTCTCGGCGCGCGTCTCGATCGGCATCTGCCTGCTGGTGGCCGTGGCGCTGACGCTGATCTACTTCGTGACGGTCTGGCGCGGCTCGGTGGTGGCGGCCGAGTACAACCGCCTCGTCGCGACCCGCGACACCGACGCGCGGCGCGTCAACGAGCTGGCCGCGCAATTGCAGGGCAGCGGCGGCGATCCGGCGATCGAGGCCGAAGTCGCCGGCCTGAAACTGGAGCGCGACCGCAAGACGCAGGCGCTTTCGGCGCTGGCGCTGCGCGAAGTGGACAAGGCGAGCGGCTTTTCGCCGATGTTCATCGGGCTGGGGCGCCAGCGGCTCAACGGCCTGTGGCTCACGCACATCGAGCTGTCCCGCGGGTACCTGGCGCTCAAGGGCGTGGCGGAATCCGAAGAGCTGATCCCGCGCTACCTGCGGCGCCTCGGTGGCGAGAGCGTGTTCGCCGGGGTCGCGTTCCAGCAAGCGCAGCTCGAGCGCATTGCCGACGGCACCGGCCTGAACTTCGAGCTGCGTACGCAGACGGCGGGTGGCACGCGATGACGCTTTGGCTGCGGGACCTCATGGACCGTTACGACCAGCTGTCGCTGCGCGAGCGCATCCTCGTGCTGGCCGCGACACTGCTGCTGCTCGCGCTGATCTGGAACAGCACCTTCATCGCGCCGCTCGACAAGGAGCGCAAGAGCCGGGTCGGCCAGATCGAGGCCGTGCGCGCCGAGATTGCGGGGCTGGAGCAGAGCATCGAGGCGCTGGTCGCCCAGGGCGCAACCGAAGGCCAGCAGCCCAGCCACGCCAGCGCCGACGCGCTCAAGGCCGAGATCGAGGAGATCGACCGGCGCCTGGCGGGGGTGACCTCCGGCCTGATCGCGCCCAAGGAGATGTCGCACGTGCTCGAGCAGGTGCTGGGGCGCGCCAAGCGCCTGACCCTGCTCAGCCTGCGCACGCTGCCGCCGGAGGCGGTGATTGCGCCGGGCACCGCTGCGGCCCAGCCGGGAGCCGCGAGCGCCGCGCAGATTTACAAGCACGGCGTCGAGCTGGAACTCAACGGCGGCTATCTCGAGGCGCTGTATTTCCTCCAGGCGCTGGAAGCGCTGCCGTGGAGGTTCCTGTGGGACCGGGTCGAGTACACGGCCGATGGCGCCCAGGGCACGCTGAAGCTGCGTGTGTATACGCTGGGCCTCGACGAGGGCTGGATCGGTGTCTGAACGCGCGCGCGGGATGGCGGCATGCGCCGCGGCACTGGTCGCGGTGATCGCCGCCGGTGGGGCGCCAGCGCAGCAGCTGGGAGATCCGACGCAACCGACGCGGATGGACGAGCCGCAGCAGGCCGCCCGGGCGGCGCAATCAGGACCGCGCTGGCGTCTACAATCGACGCTGGTGGCCGACGACCGCCGGCTGGCAGTCATCAATGGCCGCACCGTCGCGCAGGGCGAGCGCATCGACGGGGCGACCGTCCGGGACGTGCGCCCCGGCGGGGTCACGCTCGAGGTCGAGGGGCGCCGGGTCGAGTTGCGGGTGTTGCGGGACACGGCGGACGTGAAGGCCTCAGTGGGCTCTGGAGAGGAAACACATGAGTAAGGTCGGTGGACTGACATCAACGAAGCGCGCCGCGCTGGCGCTTGCTACGGCGGTGGTCGTGGGTTGCGCGGGACAGGCTGAGCGTGATCAGCAGGCCGGCGTCGAGGCCGAGCCGGTGCCGCGCGACGTCGCCGACGCGCTGCTGCCGCCGCTGACGTCTCCGGCGCGCGCGCCGCGCGCCGCCGAACAGCGCTTCGACGTCAACGTGCGCGACCTGCCGGCGCAGGCGTTCTTCCTGAGCCTGGTCGAGAACACGCCGTACAACATCGTCGTGCAGCCCGGCGTCGGTGGCGACCTGACGCTGACCCTGCGCGGCGTTACCGTGCCGGAAGTCATGGAGCACGTGCGTGAGGCGTTCGGCTACGACTACAACTACAACCGCACCGGCAAGGCCTTCACGGTGTACGCCGAAACCATGCAGACGCGACTGTTCCGGGTGAACTACCTGAACGTCCGGCGCACCGGCAAGTCGCGCATCAGCGTCAGCTCCGGCCAGCTCAGCGATCGGCCAGCGACCGGCACGCAGCCGGGCGACGCCGCGGGGACCGGCAGCACCGGCACGGTCGCCGGCAGCGGCATCGAGACGCAATCCAGCGCGGATTTCTGGACCGACATCGAGGCGACCGTCCGCGCGCTGGTGCCCGACGGCAACGGCCGCAAGCTGATCGTGAACAAGGACGCGGGCCTGGTCGTGGCGCGCGCGATGACGTCCGAACTGCGCAACGTCGAGTCGTACCTGCGGACGCTGCAGGCCAACCTCACGCGCCAGGTGATTCTCGAGGCCAAGATCGTCGAGGTGGCGCTGTCCGAGAACTTCCAGGCCGGCATCAACTGGAACGTCGTCGGCACGACCAGCGAAGGGTACTCGGGCCTGGTTGGCCAGTTCGGTGGCCAGAGCGCGATCGACAACGGGGTGTCGTCGACCGCCGGCCAGCAGTTCGCGGTCGATCCCGCGACCGGCCGCTTCACGCCGATCGGGGTCGACCCGAACACCGGCCTGACCGGCCCGAGCTCGCTGCCGGCCAGCGCCATCGGCGGCGCGTTCACCGCGATCCTGAACCTCAACGACTTCAACGCCGTGATCGAGCTGCTGCAGGGGCAGGGCGACGTCAGCGTGCTGTCGAGCCCGCGCGTGGCGACCGTCAACAACCAGAAGGCCATCATCAAGGTCGGCTCCGACGAGTTCTTCGTCACCAAGGTGCAGAGCAACGCGACGAACACCGGCGGCGGCGGCGCGACGACCAGCCGCACGGTGGAGTTCACGCCGTTCTTCTCCGGCATCGCGCTCGACGTGACGCCGCAGATCGACGAGCAGGGCATGGTCACGCTGCATGTGCACCCGACCGTCAGCGAGGTCCGCGACGACGTGAAGACGCTCGAGTTCGGCCAGAACGAGACCGAGACGTTCCCGCTCGCGCTGTCGAGCGTGCGCGAGGCCGACAGCATCGTGCGGGCGCGCAGCGGCCAGATCGTGGTGATCGGCGGACTGATGCAGGAGAACAACCGCGACGACCGCTTCGGCGTGCCGCTGCTGAGCCGGCTGCCCCTGATCGGCTTCCTGTTCCGTCAGACCCGCACGTCGAGCCGCAAGAGCGAGCTCGTGATCCTGCTCAAGCCACTGGTCGTCGAAAGTGACGAGCAGTGGGCCGAGGAGGTGCGCAAGCGCGAGCTGCGCGTCGAGGAAGTGAAGGAGGGCCAGCGCAGCTGGTGGAACTGAGTCGATGTACGAAGCGCACTTCGGTTTCCGCCAGGCGCCGTTCGGGCTGACGCCCGACACGCGCTTCTACTACTCCTCGCCGTCGCACCAGGAAGCGCTCAACACGTTGCTGGTCGCGCTGCGCTCGGGCGAGGGCTTCCTGAAGATCACCGGCGAGATCGGCCTGGGCAAGACGCTGCTGTGCCGCCAGTTGCTCAACGCGCTGGGCCAGGAATTCGTCACCGCCTACGTGCCGAACCCGGCGGTGACGCCGCGCGCGCTGTTCCAGACCGTTGCCGACGAGCTCGGCTGCCCCAACGAGGGGCACCGGCCCGACGAGCTGCTCAAGGCGATCAGCCATCGCCTGCTCGAAAACGCCGGGAAAGGACTGCGCACCGTGCTGGTGATCGACGAGGCGCAGGCGCTGACCGACCACACGCTCGAGGCGGTGCGCCTGCTGACGAATCTCGAGACCGAGACCTACAAGCTGCTGCAGGTCGTGCTGTTCGGCCAGCCGGAGCTCGATGAGCGCCTGGCGCGGCCTGAGCTGCGCCAGCTGCGCCAGCGCATCACCTTCACCTACCGGCTGCGTCCGCTGTCGCGCGAGCAGCTGAACTCCTACGTCCGCCATCGCCTCGAGGTCGCCGGCTCGAAAGACCCGACGCTGTTCGGCGAAGACGCGCTGCGCATCCTGTACCGCGCCAGCCGGGGCATCCCGCGGCTCGCCAACATCCTCGGCCACAAGGCGCTGCTGGCGGCGTTCGGCCCGGGCCACCCGCGCGTCAACCGGAGCGATGCGTTGGCCGCGGTCGGCGACACCGACAGCGCCACGTTGCCGACCGGTGCCAAGCTGTGGCTGCTCGCGCAGGAGAATCTCGGGCTGGTCTGCCTCGCGCTGGTGCTGAGCCTGGGCCTGGCCTACGTGTTCAGCTCCGGCTTCACCGTCTGGCTGCCGGGAGTCGCGCCGTGAGCCTGATCAACCGCATGCTGCGGGACCTGTCGACGCGCCAGCCCGCCAGCGGCGACGTCATGAGCGGCATCCAGCTGCCCGGTGCCACGCCGCCCCCGCGCAGCGGATTGCTGGCGCGCCTCGGCCTGCTCGCGGCGCTGGTCGTCGTGTTCACGGCGGGACTGTGGTGGGTGTTCGGCCCCAGGCCGATGAAGGTTCCGCAGCCGCGGGCGATGCCGCCCGAGGCGATCGCCGCCGTCCAGCCGGCGCCGCAGACCGAGCCGGCGCCGGTGATCGCGCGCGCGCCCACCGATGAGCCCGCGCCGGCGCCAGCGCCGGCACCCGTGGCGAGCGCGGCACTCGAAGAACCACCGCCGGCCCCGGCGGCGGCTCCGGCCGAACCCCAAGCCAAGCGGGCAACGCGCCCGAAACCGAAAACGACTCGTGTTGCGAAGGTGCCGGTCGCTGTACCCGCCAGGCCGGCCGGCACCGCGCAGCAGGCTTATGCCGACGCGCGCCGCGCGCTCGATCGCGGCGACGGGCAGGCCGCAGAAGCCGCGCTGCTGGACGCACTGGCGCAGGATCCGAAGCTGCACGCCGCGCGCGAGGAACTCGGCAACCTGCGCGTGCGTCAGGGACGGTTCGACGATGCCGAGAGCGTTGCGCGCGCCGGCCTCGAGATCGACCCGTCGTACATCGGCTATCGCCGCCTCGCGGCGCGGCTCGAGCTCGCGCGCGACCGCCCGGCCGCGGCGACCGAGCTGCTGGAACGCGAGCCGCCGCCGCTCGAGCGCGACATCGAGTACCACGCGTTGCTGGTCTCCGCCTGGCAGCGCCTCGGGCGCCACGAGCAGGCCGCGCGCGGCTATGAAGCGCTCGCGCGCGCCGAGCCGTACCAGGCGGCGTGGTGGGCGGGCTTCGGGCTGTCGCGCGATGCGCTCGGCGACGGGTCCGGCGCGCTCGCGGCGTACGCCCGCGCGCGCCAGCTCGGCGGCCTCGACCCGCGCGTGCTGGAGCACATCAACCAGCGGACCCGCGCGTTGCAGCAGGCCGGCTGAGCCATGCGCAAACGCATTCGCCTCGGCGAGTTGCTGGTCGAGCAGAAGCTGATCACGGCCGAGCAGCTGCAGGCCACGCTCGAGCGCCAGAAGGAAGGCGGCGGCATGCTCGGCCACCTGCTGATCGAGCTCGGTTTCATCGAGGAGGAGAAGCTGCTGAAGGTCCTGTCCGAGCAGCTGCTGCTGCCGGTGATCGACCTGCGCCAGTACCTGTTCGCGCCGGAAGTCGTGCGCCTGCTGCCGGAGCAGCACGCGCGCCGCCACCGCGCGGTCGTGCTGCGCAGCGACGACGACGGCCTGGTGGTCGGCATGGTTGACCCGACCGACATCATCGCCTACGACAACCTGGGTCGGATCCTGAAGAAGCCGATCAAGCAGGCCATCGTGCGCGAGTCCGAGGTGCTGCAGGCGATCGACACGGTCTACCGCCGCACCGAGGAAATCGTCACGCTGGCCGAAGAGCTCGGCGAGGAGCTGGCCCAGGGCCAGTTCGACCTCGCGCAGCTGTCGGAGACTGCCTCCACGGTCGACGACGCGCCGGTGGTGCGGCTGCTGCAGTCGATGTTCGAGGACGCCACCCAGGTGCACGCCTCGGACATCCACATCGAGCCGGAGGAGAACCTGTTGCGCGTGCGCCAGCGCATCGACGGATTCCTGCACGAGCAGATCATCGAGGAGACCCGCATCGCCTCGGCGCTGGTCACGCGCCTGAAGCTGATGAGCGGCCTCGACATCTCCGAGAAGCGCCTGCCGCAGGACGGCCGGTTCCAGATCAAGGTCAAGAGCAACCGGATCGACATCCGCCTGTCGACCATGCCGGTCGCCAACGGCGAATCGATCGTCATGCGACTGCTCGACCAGTCGGCCGGCCTGCTCAATCTCGAGCAGCTCGGCATCCCGGCCGACACGCGCTCGAAGCTCGAGCGGCTGGTGCAGCGGCCCAACGGCATGATCCTGGTCACCGGCCCGACCGGCAGCGGCAAGACCACCACGCTGTACGCGGCGCTGAACACGGTGAACGTGCCGGAGCACAAGATCATCACGGTCGAGGACCCGGTCGAGTACCGCCTGCCGCGCATCAACCAGGTGCAGGTCAACCCGCGCATCGAGCTGACGTTCGCGCGCGTGCTGCGCAGCGCCCTGCGCCAGGACCCCGACGTGATCATGGTCGGCGAGATGCGCGACTCGGAGACCGCCGAGATCGGCGTGCGCGCCGCGATGACCGGCCACTTGGTGCTGTCCACCCTGCACACCAACGACTCGATCAGCACCGTCAGCCGCCTGGTGGACATGGGCATCCCGGGCTACATGGTGGCGACCGCGCTGAACGCCGTGGTCGCGCAGCGCCTGGTGCGCCGGGTGTGCGAGAACTGCGCCGAGACCTACGAGCCGACGCCGGGCGAGCAGGCCTGGCTCAAGGCGATGAGTGGTGGCGATGGCAAGGCCGGCAAGTACCGCCACGGCACCGGCTGCCAGTACTGCAACAACACGGGCTATCGCGGCCGCATCGGCCTGTACGAGCTGCTCGAGCTGGACGGGACGCTGGCGGAACACTTGCGCCGCCAGGACTACGCGTCGTTCGAGCGCGCCGCCGCGACCCAGCCCGGATTCCGCCCGCTGGCGCAGTCGGGCCTCGACTTCGTCAACCAGGGCGTGACCTCGATCGGCGAGGTGATCCGCGTGACGGGCAGCCTCGAGGACCTGCCATCCTACGTGCGCGCCGCGGCGGCGTGAGGCGCGATGGCGACTTTCAGGTTCCGGGGACGTGACCGCGGCGGGCGCCTGGTCAACGGCGAGTTGCAGGCCGACAACAGCTCCGCGGCGGCAGCGCAGTTGACGCACTCCGGCGTGACGCCGGTGCGCATCGATCCGGTGGGCGAGGGCGCCGGCCCAGCCGCCCTCCAGATCAGCCTGTTCACGCCGAAGCCCGGCCTGGCGGACTTGATGCTGTTCGCGCGCCAGATGTTCGCGCTGACCAAGGCCGGCATCCCGATCGTGCGCGCGCTCAAGGGCCTGGCCGATTCGTCGCGCAACCCGGCGATGGTGACTGCGCTGCACGACGTGATCGACAGCCTCAACGCCGGCCGCGACCTCGCCGGCTCGCTGGCCAAGCACCCGGACACCTTCAATGCGCTGTTCGTCAACGTGGTCCGGGTCGGCGAGAACTCCGGCAAGCTCGACGAGGCGTTCCAGCGGCTGCACCAGTACCTGACGTTCGACAAGATGACCCGCGATGCGATCGCCAAGGCGTTGCGCTATCCGGCGATCGTGCTGATCGCCGTCGGCGTCGCCATGGCGGTGGTGATGGGGCTGGTGGTGCCGAAATTCTCGAAGATCTTCGCGGCGTTCGGCAGCGAACTGCCGACGCCGACCCGCGTGATCATCGGCGTGTCGAACTTTACGGTGGACTACTGGTGGCTGCTGGCCGGCCTCCTCGCGATCGCGACGCTGGCGGTGCGCGCGTTCCTGAACACCGATGCCGGCCGCTACACCTGGGACCGCGCCAAGTTGCGCCTGCCGGTCCTCGGCGGCGTGATCCTGCGCGCGACGCTGGCGCGCTTCGCGCGTGCCTTCACCATGACCTCGCGCGCCGGCGTGCCGCTGCTCGAGAGCCTCAACCTGATCAGCCACGCGGTGCAGAACGAATACGTCGGCGAGCAGGTGCGCTCGATGCGGGAGTTCATCGAGCGCGGCGACGCCCTGTCGCGCGCGGCGGCCGCCACCGGCCTGTTCACGCCGCTGGTGCTGCAGATGCTGGCGGTCGGCGAGGAAACCGGCCGCGTCGACGAGATGATGGACGAGATGGCCGACTTCTACGATCGCGACGTGCAGAACGATGTCGACAACCTCGGCGCGCTGATGGAGCCGCTGCTGATCATCATCGTCGGCGGCGTGGTGCTGATGCTGGCGCTCGGCGTGTTCCTGCCGATGTGGGACCTCGCCGGCGCGGCCATGAAGAAGGGCTAGTCCGGCCGCGGGACGTCGACCAATGTCGCGTTGACGCGCGGCAACGCCGGGGGCAAAGATACCGGCCCCATGAACCCGTCCCCCGATGCGCTGCCCTGGATCCAGGGACTGCTGCTGGTCCTCGTCGTCGGCCTCGCGCTGGCGGTGCTGGTCGGCGCGCTGCTGCTGGCCAGGCCGAATGCGCTGTTCGCGCTGAACGCGCGCCTGAGCCGCTGGATCGACACGCGCTCGACCTTCGGCATGCTCGACCAGCCACGGCACCTGGAGCGGTTCCTCTACCGCCATCACCGTCCGCTGGGATCGATGATCGTCGCCGGCGCGGTATACGTGCTGTGGAGCTGGGCTTTCGCCTACGACCGGTCCGACGTCGTCGCGATCCTGGGGCGGCGCTGGGTCAGTGCCGGCCTCGACTGGGTTCCCGCGGCGCTGGAAGTCGCCGTGGTGGGGCTGCACGGCGCCATCCTCGCCGTCGGGCTGCTGGTCATCTTCCGGCCCAGCCTGCTGAAAGGGTTCGAGCGCGCGGCCAACCTGTGGCAAGACGGGCCCACAACCGCACCCCTGGACAACGTGGTTGGCAACCTGGACGGCACCTTTGAGGGGTATCCCCGGGTATCGGGCCTGGTGCTGGTGATTTCGGCCCTCTGGTGCCTGCTGGCCCTGGCCCCCGTCATCGTCACCGTCCTGGCACGATAGGCGGCGGGCCGCGACAGACGGGCGGTTTCCGGGGTGTGAGCCCCGTTCCACCGCTTCCTTGCGCGCCCGCCCTGTCCGGGAGACGATGGCGCCGGCCCGGGGGTAACCGGGCGGCTGCGGCCGCTTCGGGAGTCTCCGGATGTTCAACCTTGCAGGCACACCGGCTGCGGCCGGCGGAGCCGGAGGACTCACTCAATGCTTACGCAGCAAAAAACCCGCGAGCGGGGTTTCACGCTCATCGAGCTGGTCGTTGTCATCGTCATCATCGGCATCCTTGCCGCCTTCGCCATCCCTCGCTTCGCCAACGTCGCCAAAGATGCGCGCACGTCGGCGCTGCGCGGCCTGGCCGGCACCCTGCGCAGCACGTCGGCACTGGTCCACGGACTGGCGCTGGCGCGCAACGCGACAGGTGCCGCCGCCACGGTGCAGCTGGATGGCGCAACCAGCGTGACGGTGACGTTCGGTTATCCGACCGGCGATGCGGCCGGCATCACCGCCGCGCTCAGCTCGCTGGATACCAGCACGTACGCGCCGTCCTACGCCGCTGGCGTCGCCACCTACCAGATGGTCGGCGCCGCCACGTTGGCCCAGTGCCAGGTCACCTACACCGCTCCGGCGTCGTCGGGCGCGATCGGCGTTGTGACCGTCACCGAATCGGACTGCTGAAGTCCCTGGTGTGAAGAAGGCGGCCCATGGGCCGCCTTTTTTATGCCGATGCGCTGCTCGGTTCTTTGGGTGACTTTGGACGGCGCCCAGCAACGGGATAGCGCCGGTAAGATGTCGCCCATGCGCGGCTTTTCCCTCATCGAGCTGATCGTCGTGATCCTGGTCATGGCGATCCTCGCCGCGTACGCGGCGCCACGCTTCTTCGGCCAGGGCGATTTCGAGGCGCCGGCGTTCGCGCAGGAGCTCGCGGCGGCCGCGCGCTATGCCCAGAAGCTGGCCGTCGTCAGCGGCTGCCAGGTGAACCTCACGGTCAGTGCCACGGGCTATTCACTGCTGCAGCCGCAGGCCACGACGCCGCCGTGCTCCGGCACGCCGACCATGACGCTGGCGGTCAAGCATCCGGCGACGGGCAGCGCCTACACCGGCACGGTGCCGGCCGGGGTCACCGTCGGCGGCTCGCTCGGCACGGTGCAGTTCGGCGCCAGCGGAGCGCCCAATGCGGCGGCCAGCTACACGATTGGCGGCATCGCCGTTACGATCGCGGCCGGCAGCGGCTACGTGGCGGTGCCGTGAGCGCGCGCCGCCGCCAGCGCGGCTTCAACCTGATCGAGCTGCTGATCTCGATCGTCGTGATCAGCATCGCCTGCACCGGCGTGTTGCTGGTCTACGCGCAGACGGTGCGCTTCTCGGCGGACCCGATGGTGCAGACCCAGGCGCTCGCCATCGCGGAGGCCTACCTCGACGAGATCCTGGCGCGGCCGGTGACCGACCCCGACGGCACCAACGCCGGCGAGACGCGCCCGGTGTTCGACAACGTCGGCGATTACAACGGCCTGAGCGACAGTCCGCCGCAGGACCAGAGCGGGACGGTGGCGGACCTCGCGCCGGTCGACGGCCAGCCGGACCTCGCGGGCTACCAGGTCGACGTCGCCGTGACCGCCAACGTCATGGTGAACGGCGTCGCGATGTCGCAGGTCGACGTGCGCGTGCGTTACGCCGGCGTCGTCGACTTCACGCTGACCGGCTACCGCGCGCCTTAGGCGGCGCGCCGCTCAGGCGGCCTTGCCGTCCGCGGCCCGTGCCGCGCCGCCTTCGGGCAGCCCGAGCGCGCGCGGCAATCCGTGCACGTAGCCCTGCGCGTAGTCCACCTGCATCTCGCGCAGCAGCGCCAGCGTCTTCTGGTCCTCGACCCACTCGGCGATCGTAACCAGGCCCATCTGGCGTCCGAACGTCGCGAAGTTGCGCACGATCGCCTCGTCCAGCGCGCTGGTCGTCATGTTCTTCACGAAAGGGCCGGCGATCTTGAGGTACTGCACCTTCAGCTCCTTCAGGTAGACGAACGACGACATGCCGGTGCCGAAGTCGTCCAGCGCGAACGTGCAGCCGCGCTCGCGCAGCAATTCCATGATGCGCTGCGCCTTCGACAGCGTGGAGATGATCGCGGTCTCGGTTACCTCGAAGGTGATGTACTTCGCCAGTTCCGGCCGGTGCGCGAACATTTCGAGCAGGAAGCCGTGGAAGCTGTCGTCGCCGAGGCTCTGGCCCGACAGGTTCACAAAGCAGCGGCGCCGCACGCGCTCTTTCGTCATGTAATCCAGCACGCCCTGCACGACCATGCGGTCGATCGAGGGCATCATCTGGTAGCGCTCGGCTGCCTCGAGGAAATCGCCGGCAGAGAGCACGCGGCCGTCGGCCTCGCGCAGCCGCAGCAGCACCTCGGTGGCCGGCTCGATGCCGGCGCGCTCGGTGACCGGCGTGACACCCTGCTCGTACAGCACGAACTGGTTGCCGTCGAGAGCGTCCTTGAGCCGCTGCGCCCAGCGCATGTGGCCGAACTGGCGCTGCAGGTCGACGTCGCCGGGCCGGTACATGCGCACGCGGTTGCGGCCCTGCTCCTTGGCGACGTAGCAGGTCGCGTCGGCGATCGACAGCGCCTCGTCGAGGTTGCCCTCGATGTGGTTCAGCATGGTGATGCCGACGCTGGCGTCGACCGTGAATACGCGACCGGACCACGTGAAGCGCACTTCGCTGATCACGCCGCGCAGTTCGTTGGCGTAGGCCACCGCCTGCTCGGCGGGGCAGCGCACCAGCAGCAGCCCGAACTCGTCGCCGCCGAGGCGCGCCAGCGTATCGTGCTCGCGCACGTGCTGGCGCAGGCTTGCGGTGATCTGCTGCAGCAACAGGTCGCCGGCGTGGTGGCCGCAGATGTCGTTGACGGTCTTGAACTGGTCGAGGTCGACGTAGCACAACGCGTAAGGCTCGCCGGTCTTGCGGCAGCGCTCCAGCGCTTCCTGCAGCCGGTGGTTGAACTCGCGCCGGTTGACCAGGCCGGTCAGTTCGTCGTGCGAGGCCTGGTACTCGAGGTTCTGCGTCATGCGGCGCAGTTCGGAGACGTCGCGCAGCACGACGACCGAGCCCGGCCGCTCGCTGCCTTCACCGGATTGCAACGGCGAGGCGTGCACCTCGACCTGCCGCGTCTCGCCGAACGGCGTCAGCAGGTTGGCGGCGACCGTCACGCCGCCCGACTGCACGAGGTCCATGACCGATTGCGGCAGCGGCCGGTTCTGCTTCGGGTCGGCGAGATAGGCGACTTCGCCGAGCGGCTTGCCGAGCGTGGCGCTGGCGGCGTGGCCGATCAGCCGTTCCGCGGCCGTGTTCAGGTAATTGACCTTGCCGCTCGCGTCGAGACTGACGATGCCTTCGCCGATCGACGCCAGGATCACCTGCAGCCGCTCCTTCTCGCGCGCCAGCACCGCCTCGAGGTGGCGCTGCTCGGAGGTGTCATACAGCGTGGCCAGCACCGCCGGCGCGTCCTGGTAGTTGATCGCCACCGTGTGCACGCGCGCCCAGTACGGCGTGCCGTCCTTGCGCACGCCGCGCACTTCGTCGTACTCGACCGTCCGCCGCGCATTGCCGCCACGCGTTTCGGCGATGCGGGCCTCGATGCGCTCACGGTCGTTGCGATGGAGCAGCTCCGGCAGCGGATGATCGAGCAGCTCGGTGTAGGTGTAGCCGGTGAGCTGCTCGGCGAACGGGTTGGCGTAGATGATCCGGTCGCGCAGCACGAGGATCGCGACGCCGGTGGATTCGGTCAGGCTGCGGAAATTTTCCTGCTGGGCGCGCAAGTCGGTCTCGACGCGGCGGACCTGCGTCAGCAGCTCGCCCATCCCGCCGGACAGTTGCGCCAGCTCGTCGCGCGCGCGGCCGTCCTTCGCCAGCGCCAGCTCGAGCTTCTCGGTGCCGCCGTCGCGCGCCGCGCCGATCTCGCGCACGAGGTGGGCCAGGCGCTGCAGCAGCGCGCGGTCCAGGAACAGGCCCGCCGCGAAGATCAGCAGCACGAAGCCGCTCAGGGTGGCCAGGCGCAGGTCGTCCGCGCCGGCCTTGCCGCGCAGGTAGATCGAGTCCTTCAGCTGGACGCACAGCAACTCGTTGCCGGGATTCAGCGCCGGCGTCAGCGGGCTGCACAGCTGCAACGCACGGTTGCCGGTGCCGCCGCGCACGAGCTCGCCGCCGGCGGCGTCGGCGCGCTGCACCTCGAGGTTGGTGGCGCTCAGGTCCTCGAGCGTGGTGAGATCGCCGGTGGTGAAGTAACGCGCTAGCACGATGCGCGAGCCGGGCGGCGAACCGGCGGGCGCGCCGCGCGACGCGGTCGCCAGCAGTCCGCGCGGCGTCGCGATCCAGCCGGAC
>JBOICR010000136.1:0-4222 GCA_050740195.1 Nevskiaceae bacterium
CGCGCTCTGGACGTAGCGGCCCGGCTCCGGCGCGTCGACCGCGAGCCAGCGGCGCGCGTCCTCCAGCTCGACCTCGAGGTGGAATTGAAGCCCCAGGACGCGGCCGTCGCCCCAGGAGTAGGCCTGCCGGGGGCACGCTTCGCTGCTCATCAAGGCTGTGGCGCCGGGTGGATACTTGAATGTGTCCCCGTGCCAGTGGAAGGCCTGGAAGCGCTCTGGAAAACCATCGAAGTGTGATGATTTGCGCGCATCGTCGTTTAACGTGACGTCGAACCAGCCGATCTCCAGATGGTCGCCCTGGGAGACCGGACCGCCCAGGACGTCTGCGACGAGCTGTGAGCCCAAGCAGATCCCAAGGACCTTCTTTTTTCTGACGCATGCGTCACGAATAAGGAACTTCTCCCGGATCAGCCACGGATGGCGGTCGTGTTCGTAGATGTTCATGGGCCCGCCCATCACGACCAGCCAGTCGAAGTCGCCGGCGTCGGGCAGTTCCTCGCCGCGATACAGCCGGGTGCCGGTGAGCCGGTGGCCGCGCTCGCGCAGCCAGCGCTCGATGCAGCCCAAGCCCTCGTGCTCGGCGTGTTGCAGGAAATGGACGCGCATGGTGCGAAGGGGCATGACCGGGGTTGATTAGACTGGCGCCATGATAACGATCGCGCTGAGTTTCGCGGCCGCGGCCGGCGCGGCCGCGGCGATCGTTGCGGACTCGGGGGAGCGCAGGCACCCCGCCTACTACGCGCTGAAGCCCCTGACGACGCTGCTGATCATCGGCATCGCGACGACCGGGCCGCTCGAGGGCGCGTACACGCAGTGGGTGCTGGTGGCGCTCGTGTTCTCGTTGGCCGGCGACGTGTTCCTCATGTTCGATAGCGAGCGGGCTTTCGTCGGCGGGCTTGCCGGCTTCTTCGTTGCGCACCTCGCCTTCGTCAGCGCGTTCATGCAGGGCGTGCACATCCCCGGGTTGACTGCCCTGCCCGCGTGGCTCGTCGCAATCGGGCTCTACGCCGGCGCGATGCTGTTCGTGCTGCTGCCGCGCGCCGGCGCGCTGAAGGTCCCGGTGCTCGCCTACTGCCTGGTGCTGGCCGCGATGGTGGCCGCGGCCGGCGTGCGCCACGGCGCGCTCGGCGATGCCGACAGCCTGCGCGCAGTGCTCGGCGCGCTGCTGTTCATGGCGTCCGACTCGTTGCTCGGCTGGCGCCGGTTCGTGGGCGCCTACCGCGGCGCGCAGGCACTGATCCTGTCGACGTACTGGGGAGCGATCGGCCTGATCGCGTGGTCGGTGTGAGCCTGCGGGCAGGTCTGCTGTTGCTGGCGTGCAGCGTAGCGCTCGGCGCAGGCAGTTTCGAAGTCGCCAATCGCGACATCGACGAGCTCAGCGGCCTCGCCGTGTCGCGCGCGGACCCGGCGGTGCTGTGGGGCCACAACGACACCGGTGGCGGCCTGCGGCTGTACCGCATCGGGCCGCGTGGCGAGGACCTGGGCGCCGTGCGCCTGGTCGGCGCGCAGTCGAGCGATTGGGAGGATATCGCCGCGTTCGAGGATGCCGCCGGCCCCGCCCTGCTGATCGCGGACACCGGCGACAACTTCTCGATGCGCTCGTTCGTCACGCTCTACGCGGCGCGCGACCGCGGCCGCGCCGGCGCGCCGGAACTGCTGTGGCGGCTCGAGCTGCGCTATCCCGATGGCGCGCACGACTGCGAGGCGGTCGCGATCGATCCTCTCGACCGCGACATCCTGCTGGTCACCAAGCGCGATCCGCGCCCGCGCCTGTACCGCGTGCCGCTACCCGCATCCGCTCCGCGGAGCCCGCAGACCGCGCAGTTCCTCGGCGAGGTCACAGGGCTGCCCGAGCGGGCCACGCTGGCCGCACGCCTGAAGGCACCGCTGGCGGGCTATCCGGACAGCCCGACTGCGCTCGACATCGCGCGCGACGGGCTCACCGCCGTGATCGTGACTACGCGCCACGCGTACGTGTACCGCCGCGACCGCGGCACGGCCTGGGCGCTGGCGTTCTCCCGCCCGCCGGTCGTGCTCGAGCTGCCGCCGCTCAGCCAGATCGAGGCCGCCGCGTTGTCACCCGATGGCCGCGAACTCACCGTGGGCACCGAGGGCCGCCCGGGAAAGCTCGCTGTTATTGCGCTGCCGCAATGACGCGATGAGCTAATATCGCGCGCGTTCCCCTCCCTGAATGTGAATGAGGCTCTCATGCGCTTCACGTCCCTCGCCGTCCTTACCTCCGCCGCCGCCCTCGTGCTGCTCGCCGCCTGCGCCGGCAGTCCCACCGCTCCCGCCCTCACCTCGGGCGTCGAGACCGCCAACATGGACCGCAGCGTGCGGCCGCAGGACGACTTCTTCCAGTTCGTCAACGGCACCTGGCTGAAGAACACCGAGATTCCGGCGGACAAGGCACGCTACGGCTCGTTCACCCAGCTGCGCGACGACTCCGAGGCGCGCCTGCGCGCGATCATCGAGGAGTCCTCGACCAAGGCGAATAAGCAGCCCGGCAGCGACGAGCAGAAAGTCGGCGACCTCTACAACAGCTTCATGAACGAGGCACGGCTCGACGAGATGGGCCTGAAGCCGATCGAGGCCGAGCTGGCGCGCATCGACGGGATAAAATCCAAGAGCGAGATCCCGGCGCTGATGGGGCACCTGCTGCGCATCAACTCGAGCACGCCGATCAACGGTTACGTCAACCAGGACGCGAAGAAGCCGACCGAGTACATCGTCTACCTGTTCCAGTCGGGCCTGGGCCTGCCGGACCGTGACTACTACCTGCTGGACGACGCCAAGTTCAAGGAGATGCGCGTCGCCTACGTCGCCCACGTCGAGAAGGTGCTCGGCATGGCCGGCGACAAGGACGCCGCCAGGACCGCGAAGTTCATCATGGCGCTGGAGACGGCGCTGGCGAAGAAATACTGGACCCGCGTCGAGAGCCGCGACGACGACAAGACCTACAACAAGTACACGCTCGGCAAGGCCGGCGCGCTGATGACGGGCTTCGATTTCACCGCCTACGCGCGCGCCGCCGGCGTTACCAACGACGCCGTCATCGTCATGCAGCCCAGCGCCTTCACCGGTTTCGCCACGCAGCTCAAGGCGCAGCCGATGTCGACCTGGAAGGCCTACTTCCGCTGGCACCTGATCAAGAGCTATGCGCCCTACCTGTCCAAGCCCTACGTCGACGAGAACTTCGCGTTCTACGGCAAGGCGCTGCGCGGCATCCAGGAGAACCGCCCGCGCTGGAAGCGCGCGGTCGAGGCGGTCGAGAACTCGCTGGGCGAGTCGGTCGGCAAGATCTACGTCGCCAGGCACTTCCCGCCCGAGCACAAGGCGCGCATGGACGAGCTGGTGCGCAACCTGGTCAAGGCCTACGAACAGAGCATCAAGTCGCTCGAGTGGATGAGCGAGGAGACCAAGCAGCAGGCGCTGGTCAAGCTCGGCAAGTTCACGCCGAAGATCGGCTACCCGAACGAGTGGCGCGATTACTCGGGCCTGTCCATCGACGGCGGCGACCTGGTCGGCAACCTGATCCGCTCGGCCAACTTCGAGCACGAGTACCACATTGCCAAGCTCGGCAAGCCGATCAACCGCGACGAGTGGTTCATGACGCCGCAGACGGTGAACGCCTACTACAACCCGGGCATGAACGAGATCGTGTTCCCGGCCGCGATCCTGCAGCCGCCGTTCTTCAACGCGGCCGCGGACGACGCGGTGAACTACGGCGGCATCGGCGCCGTGATCGGCCACGAGATCGGCCACGGCTTCGACGACCAGGGCTCCAAGTACGACGGCGACGGCCTGCTGCAGAGCTGGTGGACGGAGGCCGACCGAAAGAACTTCGAGGTCCGCACCAAGGCGCTGATCGGCCAGTACGACCAGTACGAGCCGCTGCCGGGCCAGAAGGTCCAGGGCGCGCTGACCATTGGCGAGAACATCGGCGACCTCGGCGGCGCCTCAATCGCCTACCTCGCCTACAAGCTCTCGCTCAACGGCAAGGAAGCGCCTGTGATCGACG
This sequence comes from Nevskiaceae bacterium, assembly GCA_050740195.1. Lineage (GTDB taxonomy): Bacteria > Pseudomonadota > Gammaproteobacteria > Nevskiales > Nevskiaceae > JACPFV01. Next base: position 4,022 of record JBOICR010000136.1, read on the forward strand.
GGTACACCGGCGACCAGCGCTTCTTCATCGGTTTCGGACAGGTCTGGCGCGACAAGATGCGCGACGCCGCCATGCTCGAGCGCCTGAAGACCGACCCGCACTCGCCGCCCGAGTACCGCTGTAACGGTACGGTCGTGAACGTGCCGCAGTTCTACACGGCGTTCGGGGTCAAGCAGGGTGACGCGATGTTCAAGCCCGCCG
>JBOICR010000137.1:0-13116 GCA_050740195.1 Nevskiaceae bacterium
CCCCGATGCCGCGAGTGCGCGCGCGGCGCTCGCGCTGCTGCCGCGTTCGCCCGCGCTCGCGAACGCCGTGCCGCGCCGCATCGGCCCGCTGCAGGAAGAGCTGCGCAACGCGGGTTATTCCACTCGCTGACCACCCGCCGCGTCGCGACGCCGCCGCGCGCCCGATCCGAATCGAACGAGCCGACAATGTCCGATCTGCCGCTGCACAACGATTCCCTGCTGCGCGCGCTGCGCCGCCAACCGGTCGAGCGCACGCCGGTCTGGATCATGCGCCAGGCCGGGCGCTACCTGCCCGAGTACCGCGCGACGCGCACGCGGGCGAAGGACTTCATGACGCTGGTGCGCAACCCCGAGCTGGCCTGCGAAGTGACGCTGCAGCCGCTGGCGCGCTTTCCGCTCGATGCCGCGATCCTGTTCTCGGACATTCTCACCATCCCCGATGCGATGGGCCTGGGCCTGCATTTCGTCGAGGGCGAAGGTCCGCGCTTTCGCCATCCCGTGCGCACCGAGGAGGCGATCGGCAAGCTCGCCGCGCCGGACCCGGAAACCGAGCTGCGCTACGTGATGGACGCGGTGCGCACGATCCGCGCGGCGCTGAAAGGCGCGGTGCCGCTCATTGGTTTTGCCGGCAGTCCGTGGACGCTGGCCACCTACATGGTCGAGGGCGGCGGCGGCCACGAATTCACGCTGGTCAAGAAGATGGCCTACGACGCGCCGGCCTTGATGGAGAAGCTGCTCGGCACGCTGACGCAGGCGGTGAGCAGCTATCTGCTGGCGCAAGCCCGCGCCGGCGCGCAGGCGCTGATGGTGTTCGACACCTGGGGCGGCGTGCTCGCACCCGAGGCGTTCGCCCGGTGCTCGCTGGCACCGATGGCCTCGATCGTGAAGGCGGTGAAGGCCGGCGCGCCGGAGGTGCCGGTGATCCTGTTCACCAAGGGCGGCGGGGCGCACCTCGAGGCGCTGGCCGCAACCGGCGCCGATGCCCTCGGCGTCGACTGGACGGTCGAGCTGTCCGGCGCGCGGGCGCGCGTCGGCGCGCGCGTGGCGCTGCAGGGAAATCTTGATCCGACCATCCTGCTGGCGCAGCCGGAACGCATCCGCGAGGAAGCGGTCCGAGTACTGAAGAGTTACGGCGCCGGACCGGGGCATGTGTTCAACCTCGGCCACGGCATCCTGCCGGAGACGCCGCCCGAGCACGCCGCGGCGATGATCGAAGCGGTGCACGCGGAGAGCCGGGCGTTGCACGCTGCTTCGCCCGCCTAGCCCGACGAGGTCGCGAATGCTGTCACTGCTGTTGCCGCCGACGCTGGTCGGACTCCTCGCGGGGGTGGTGCTGATCCTGTCCGTGACTGCGACCGGGATATCGTTCATTCCGTTCATCCTGCTGAAGCTGGCGGTGCCGATCCCGGCGTTCCAGCGCGCATGCAAGGACGTCATGTTCGCCATCGCGCGGCAATGGGCGGCGTTCAACCGCCTGGTCTACCGCCTGATGTATCCGATCTCCTGGGAAATCGACGTGCGCGGCACGTTCGATCCGCATCGCAGCTACCTGCTGATCGGCAACCACCAGTCCTGGATCGACATCCTGCTGGTGTACGACCAGTTCACGCGCCGCACGCCGCCGCTGTGCTTCTTCCTGAAGCGCGAGCTGTTGTGGATGCCGGTGATCGGCTGGGCCTGCTGGGGATTGGATTTCCCGTTCATGAGCCGGCGCAGCCATCGCGCCGACCTGGCCGCGACGCGGCGCTTCTGCGAGCGCTTCCGCGACCATCCGGTCACGGTGGTGAACTTCTCCGAGGGCACGCGTTTCTCCGAGGCCAAGCGCGTCGCGCGCAATTCGCCGTACCGGCACCTGCTGCGCCCGAAGGCCGGCGGCATGGCCCTCACGCTCGACGCGATGGGCGAACAGTTCGCCGGCGTCATCGACGTGACCATCGCCTACCGCCCGAGCCGCCACCCGCCGGTGTGGAGCTTCCTGGTCGGCGAGCAGACCGACCTCGCCATCCGGATCGACGTGCTGCCGGTGCCGCAGGAGCTGCTCGGCGGCGACTACTCCGATCCGGGGGTCCGCGAGCGCTTCCAGGTCTGGCTCAACGCGCTGTGGACGCGCAAGGACGCCTGGCTCGAGCGGATGATCAACCGCCGCCCGGCGGCGGCGCCGCGGCCGCGACTGACCTGAGCTTCAGCGCGAAGTCGATCGCGCCGCAGACCGCCGTCGCCTGCGCCAGGTTGCATTGCTGCGGGCCGGTCCGCGGGCTGTCCGGATAGACCTCGGTCGTCGACGTGAACGGCGCTCCGGTCAGGCTGGCGCACAGTCCGAGACGCTTCAACGGATACTGGATGACGCCGCGCGCGACGACCGGCTCGCCGATGATCTTGCCCTGGGCATCCGGCTCGGCGATGTGGGTGACGCGCGACACCGCCTCGATCACGGCGCTCTGGAACGCGGTCTGCGGGCGCTCGGTGTCGTCGACGACGTAGAAGCCGTCGGGAACGGCGCCGGGCTCGAACGCCTCGCCGTCGCGCGCCGCCAGTGCCGGCCGGAACTCGGACTCGTCCGAATCCGTAGTCTCGTGCAGGTCCATGTGGAGCAGCGTGCGCCCGACCAGCGGCGCCACCAGTTGCGTGAGCGCGGCCGATTCCTGCGCGGCGCCATTGCCGAAGGAGCGGTTCGGATCCACCGCGTGCAGGTTCCAGCGCAATACCATTTCGTAAGCCCACGGGCTCACGCAGGGCACTGCCAGCAGGTTGATCCGGTCGAGATACGGCGCGGCGTGGTTTTCGAGGAACAGCAGGGCGCCGTGCACGCCGCTGGTCTCGTAGCCGTGCACGCCACCGGTGACCAGCACGATCGGCCACTCGTCGCGCCACGGCCGGCTGCGGTACGCGATCAGCGGATAGCGCTCCGCGCCGCATTCGAGCTCGCCGTACCGGACGACGTCGTAGCGGCGCGCCAGCCGATCCATCGCCGACAACACGTCGTCCGCGTAGCTGCGCTTGCGGACCTGCTGCGCGAGCCACGCGGTTTTCTCCGCGGGCCCCCAGGGAACGCCGGGCGTGCCGATCGGATAGGTCATTGCGAGGCCCGCGGCGTGAGCAGCACCAGCACCGGCCGCAACGCGAAATACGCGATCGCAGCCATCGGCGGCGCAACCAGTGCCCAGACCGTGATGCCGTACAGCCCGACCAACCCGTAATCGAGGACGAACTGCCACGGCCCCTCGGAGAACCGCGTCACCAGGCTCGCGACGTCGGCGATCGGCACCGGCTCGGCGCCAAACAGCCTTTCGCCGGCGCGGTAGAACGGGATCAGCAACACGATCTGGACAGGATAGACCAGGTAGTTCACCAGCTGGATGATCGGCTGGTTCAGGCGCAGCCAGATGCCGACCACCGCGCACAGCACTGTCGTCGCGCCAAGGATCGGGAAGATGCCGATCACGCCGCCGAGCGCCAGCGTCAGCGCGATCTTCTCCGGCGTGATGCCCTGCTTGAGCTGCGCGACGATCGGCGCGACGACGCGCCGCTGCCACCAGCTCATGCCGCGCGCAGCAGCAGCGCCTGCGCCGGAGCGTCCGGCGGCAGCTTGCGCAGCTGCAACAACATATAGGCCGCCATCGCGATGTTGCCGAGCAGCAGCACGCCGAGCAGCCAGCCGCCGCGCGCGAGATTCGAGCTTTCCTTGGAGGCGATCCACGCCCAGAACCACAGGAAGCCGAAGTAGGCGTCCGCCAGCGTCGCGACGAACCACGGGTGGGTGCCGCCCGCGGGATCCGCCAGCAGCGCCTGGATCGCCGGAACGATGCTGATCTTCGAGGTCGCCCAAACGCTCACGCCGATCAGCGCGACGAGCGCTGCGACGGCCAGCAGGGTCATGCGAGTTTTCATGGTGGTTGTCCCGGTTTGGTCAGCCCAGTTTTTTCAGAGTGATCTGCATCAGGTCGCAGCTGCCGACGCGGAATCCGCACTCGCAGTAGGCGAGGTAGTAGCGCCACAAGCGCAGGAAGCGCTCGTCGAACTGCGCGACGATGCGATCGTGCGCGGCCAGCACGTTGCGGTGCCAGTGCGCCAGCGTGTCGGCGTAGTCCTGGGCGAAGAACTTCGCATCGGACGGCGTGAGCCCGGCGCTGCGCGCGAGGTCTTGGAACAGTCCCGGCGGGCACAGCATGCCGCCCGGGAAAATGTACTTCTGGATGAAGTCGCGCTTGGTGCGGTAGTGGTCGAACATGCTCGGTGAGATCGTGATGCCCTGGATCGCCGCGCGTCCGCCGGGCTTGAGTGCTCGCGCGATCGCGGCGAAATACGCCGGCCAGTACTCCTCGCCGACCGCCTCGTACATCTCGATCGACACCACCCGGTCGTAAGTGTCCTTGACGTCGCGATAGTCGCGCAGCTCGAACGTCACGCGATCGGCGACGCCGGCGGCAGCCGCGCGATGCTGCGCCTCGGCCAGCTGCTCCTTCGACAGCGTGATGCTGGTGACGCGGCAGCCGGAGTGCTGCGCGGCGTAGATGGCGAAACCGCCCCAGCCCGAGCCGATCTCGAGCAGGTGGTGTTCCGGGCGCAGGTCGAGGCGCTCGTAGTTCAGCTTGAACTTGTTGAGCTGGGCGTCTTTCAGCGACTCGTCGGGCCGGATGAACATGCCGCTCGAGTAGGCCAGCGTCTCGTCGAGCCACATCTTGTAGAACTCGTTGCCGAGGTCGTAGTGGTACTCGATGTTGGCGCGCGCACCCGGCTTGCTGTTGGCGCGCATCCTGTGGCGCAGCCAGCCCCACGCCCGGGTCAGCGGATTCCTCTCGTACGGGCCCTTGTAGTACGGCTCGTTGATGTGCATCGCCGCCAGCAGCGCGGCGAGGTCCGGCGAATCCCACAGCCCGTCGAGGTAGCCCTCGCCGAAGCCGACTTCACCGTCGCGCAGCACGTAGCGCATCAGGCGCTTGCTGCGGATGTTCAGCACGCCGTGCGGCCCGGGTTCGGTGCCGACGAACTGGCGCTGCTCGCCGTTGGGCAGCGTCACGTCGAGCCGGCCGATGCGCACGCCGCGGAACATGTACATCAGCAGGCGCAGCCCGAGGCCCACGCCGCCGCGCGGCAGGTCCGGCGAGAAGCCGTCGCGCGCGAGGATGCGGTCGATCGGCGCAGCGGGCTCGCGGGGCTTGGCGTCTTCGTGCTTCTTCACGTGAACTCCAGTTCGGGCGGCTCGGGCTTGCGATGGAATTTCGCGCCGCGCAGCCACAATTTCAGCGCCTCCCAGTGGATGCCGGCGACCACCTTCAGCGTCATCCACGGCATCTTCAGGACCTGGCGCAGCAGCGCCCCGTCGGTCAGTGCGGCGCGCTCGCCGGCCAGCGTGGCGTCGAGCAGCGGCGCGCCCTCGCGCGTCTCGTGGATCCGCACCATCACTTTTTCCCGCGGCTCCGTGAACCGGAACTGGTAGCGGCCGACGAGGTCCATGAACGGCGAGACGTGGAAGCACTTGTCCTTCTCATACGTCCCTTCATACGCCATCGGCCGGCCGGCGGATGCGAGCACGTAGCTGTGGCGCTCGCCGAAGGTGTTGCGGACCTCGGCGATGACCGCGCGCAGGCCGCCGTCGCGGTGCTCGCAGTACCAGATGGAAATCGGGTTGAAGGTGAAGCCGAGAATGCGCGGCAGGCACAGCAGGCGGATCCGCCCACCCTGCAGCAGGATGCCCTCGCTGGCCACTAGCCGCTCGGCCCAGGCGCGCAGCCCGCCACGGTCGCCGCCGCCGTGGTCGGCGTCGTGGAACGACACCAGGTTGAAGCGGTTGTGCGAGAACAGCTTGAGCTTGCGATGCAGTTCGTCGACCCGGTCGACGTCGAGCAGCAAGTGGAACAGCTTGTAGACGAAGCGATACAGCGGCGCGACCAGGCGCCGGTGCATGACGCGGCTCGGGTACAAATCCCCCGCCGAAATGGGGGACAGACCACCATTCCCCACCGCCGCGCTCGAAATGGTGGTCTGTCCCCAATTCTTCAGGCAAGCGGGGTCGATGGACTGCACTGCCGCCAGCGCGGACTTCAATCCATCCTCGTGGAAGCCGTAGCCGCACCAAGCACCGGCCCAGGCGATGCCGCTGCGATTCTGGATCTGCGGCAGCAGCGCGTGGCTGTCCACCGACGGCGCGGCGTAGAACGGGTGGTGGTAGGTCGTTTCGTAGAGAACCTTGTCGCGCGGGACCTCGCGCGTCGGGTTCAGCGTGACGACGTAGTTGACCGGCCCCTCGATGCCCTGCAGCAGGTTCATCCAGTAGCTGCCGCAGATGCGCTCGTCGTGGATCTCGTCGTCCCTGTGCTGGTAGTTCCAGCTGGCCCAGGCCGCGCGACGCCTCGGCAGGAACGATTCGTCGGTGTGCAGCACGCAGCGGCTCTCGGTGTAGGGGATGCCGCCGAGCACGCGTTGCTCCAGCGCGTCGGCGTCCGTCAGCAGCGCGAGGGCCTGGTCCGAGTGCGTGGCGCAGATCACCCGGTCGTAACGCTCTTCGCCCGCGTCGGACGCGACGATCACGCCGCCGCTGTCGCGCCGCAGCGAGCGGACGCGGGCATCGAGGCGCAAGCGGCCCTTGAAGGTCGCCAGGATCTTGCGGACGTAGGCGTCGCTGCCGCCGATCACGCTGCGCCATTGCGGCTGGTCCATCGTGGTGAACAGCCCGTGCGCCTCGAAGAACCGCATGAAATCCGCGGCCGGGAATTGCGCCGCCTGCCGCGGCGAGCAGCTCCAGATCATGCCCGCCATCGGCAGCAGGTAACGGCTGCGCAGCTCCGCGCCGAAGCCCTCGGCATCCAGGAACTCGCCCAGCGAGCCCGCCGGCAAGTCGCCGCCGCGCAGGCGCGCGCGGCAGGCCCGGTTCAGCCTGAGGATTCCCGCGAGCATGCGCAGGTGCGAAAGCGAGAACAGGTTCGACCATTGCGCGAACACGCTCAGCAGCTTGTCGCTGCCCTTGTATTCGTAGGCGCCGTCGCCCAGAGACACCCCGAACGACATCTGCGTGGGCCGCGTCTCGATGCCGAGCTCGGCGAACAGGGCGGTCAGGTTGGGGTAGCAGGGCGCGTTGTAGACGATCCAGCCGGTGTCCACCGCCACGGGTCCGGAGACGGCGGGCACGCGCACCGTATTGGTGTGGCCACCGACGCGGCCGTCCTGCTCGTACAGCGTCACCTCGTGGCGCTGCTGCAGGAAATGCGCACTCGCCAGCCCCGAAATGCCGGCGCCGATCACCGCGATTTTCAATCGAACCCCCACCGGCCGGATGCCGACCTCGCGGGGCAGGATGAACCAGCGCATGGGCCGCGTCCAGACGCCGCCGGGAGGTGGGGTGCGGCGGCTATGATGCGGTCCGCAATGCGCCCATTTTTCTTCCTGCTACTGACCCTCGCCTGCACGGGGTGCAGCCAGCATGCCGGCAAGCCGTCGCAGCCCGGCCCGGCGCCGGTGCACGTCGAGTTCGAGATCAGCCGCGACCTCACGTACACGCCGGTGGACTGGCCCAAGCCGCTGCTCGCGGACGTGTACCGGCCGCTCGGCGCGGGACCGTTCCCCTCGGTGCTGCTGCTGCACGGCGGCGCCTGGAAGCGCGGCGACCGCGACCAGGTCGAGGGGCTGGCCGGGCGGATCGCGGAGCGCGGCTACCTGGTCGTGAGCGCGACCTATCGCCTGGTGCCCGAACACGTGTGGCCCACCCAGCTGCGCGACGTGCAGCAGGCGCTGCGCTGGATGCACTCGTCCGAAGGCGCCGCGCGAGGCGTCGATCCGGCGCGCATCGGCACGTTCGGCTACTCGGCCGGCGGCCACCTCGCCGCGTTGCTCGGCGGCATGGCCGACGAACCACAGGGGAGCGGGCCCGGACTCGCGGTGAAAGCGGTGGTCGCGGGCGGCACGCCATCGGACCTGCCGGCGTTCTGCGACGGGAAACTGGTGCCGGCCTTCATCGGCAAGCCGTGCACGGCAGCGCTGCAGTCCTACCAGGACGCCTCGCCGATCCGTCACGTCAGCACCGGCGACCCGCCGGTGTTCATCTATCACGGCGGCTTCGACACGCTGGTGCCGATCGACCAGGCCGAGCGCTACAAGGCTGCACTCGATGCCGCGGGCGTGACGACCGAGTTCTTCGTGATCCGCGGCCACGGCCATATCACCGCGTTCCTGGTCGATGGCGCGGCAGTGGACGCCGCGCTGGATTTCCTCGACCGCTACTTGCGTTGACTCGCGCGCCGGGCCGGCGGCGTCAGCGCCGCCGACAGGGTCGGCCACACCGCATCGAGCAGCTGCGGCTGAGCCGCGGCGGTCGGATGGATGCCGTCCTCCTGGAACCCCTTCGGGTCGAGCGCGATTGGCCCGAGGAAAAACGGCACGAGGCGCGCCGGGCCGTCGCGCGCGGCCTCGCCGAAGGCCTTGGTGAAGCCGCGGGTGTAGGCCTCGCCGTAGTTCGGCGGGACCGTCATCTCGAACACGATGACCTGCGCGCCGGCGGCACGCGCTTGGGCCACCATGCCGCGCAGGTTGGCGCGCAGCTGCTTGAGCGGCAGTCCGCGCAGCCCGTCGTTGCCGCCCAGCTCGATCATCACGACTGCGGGACGGTGCGCTCTCAGCGCCGCCGGCAACCGCGCCAGTCCGCCCGCCGTGGTCTCGCCGGAAATGCTTCCGTTCACCACCCGGTGCGGATACCCTTGCTGGCGCAACCGCTGCTGCAGCAGGTGCGCCCAGCCCGACTCCAGCGGAATGCCGAAGGCCGCCGACAGGCTGTCACCCCAGACCAGGATGACGGGTGCCGGCGCCGCGACCGCCGGCCCCAGTCCCGGCATCAGTCCGAGCATCAATACCAGCAAGAGAGCGCGCCGCATGAACGCCGCAGTATCCGCGAAAGAAGTCCGCAAGGAGATTAACAGCCTCGACGGCGCCGGCGCGCCGGCGCTGAAGATCCTGCGCGGCGTGAATCTTTCGGTCGGCCCCGGCGAGACCGTGGCGATCGTCGGCGCCTCCGGCTCCGGCAAGACCACGCTGCTGTCGCTGCTCGCCGGATTGGACTCTCCCACGGCCGGGGAAATTCACCTCGCCGGCGTGCGCATCGACGCGCTCGACGAGGACGCCCGCGCGCAGCAGCGCGCCGGTACCGTCGGGTTCGTGTTCCAGTCGTTCCAGCTGCTCGCCGGCTTCACCGCGCTGGAGAACGTCATGCTGCCGGCCGAGCTCGCCGGCCTCGACGATGCGCGTTCGCGCGCGCGCGAGGCGCTGGCGAAAGTCGGGCTCGAGGAACGGCTGAACCACTATCCGCACCAGCTGTCGGGCGGCGAACAGCAGCGCGTCGCGATTGCGCGCGCGTTCGCCGGCGCGCCCAAGATCCTGTTTGCCGACGAGCCGACCGGCAATCTCGACACCGCGACCGGCGCGCACATCATCGACCTGCTGTTCGAGCTCAACTCGAAGAGCGGCGCGACGCTGGTGCTGGTCACGCACGACGAGGCGCTGGCGCGCCGCTGCGCGCGCGTGCTGACGCTGGGCGACGGCGTGCTGCATGGGTAGCGCCGGAGCGTACGCGCTGCGCCGCCTGCGCAAGGGCTGGCGCAGCGGCGAGCTGTTGATCCTCGGACTGGCGCTCATGGTGGCGGTCGCCGCGGTCTCGGCGGTCGCGCTGTTCACCGAACGCATGCGCGACGCCATCGCGGGCCAGACCGGCGAGACGCTCGGCGCCGACCTGCTGTACAGCTCGCGCGACCCGATCCCGGCGCCGGTGTGGGACGCGGTCGCGGCCAGCGGCGCTCGGCACCTGGGCGTGGTGCAGTTCCCGAGCGTCGTCGTGCACGGCGAGGTCACCGCGCTCGCCTCGATCAAGGCGGTCGAGCCGGGCTACCCGGTGCGCGGCAAGCTCAAGATGACCGCCGAGCCGTTCGGCGAAAGCCGCGAGGCCGGCGTCCCCGGCCGGGGCGAGGTCTGGGTCGACCTGCGCCTGTGGCAGGACCTCGGCCTGGCACGGGATACGGAGCTGCAGGTCGGCGCGATCACGCTGCGCGTGCGCGGCCTCGTTGCCGAGGAGCCCGGCCGCGGCGTCGGCTTTTCGGACCTCGCGCCGCGCCTGCTGATGAACCGCGACGACGTGCCGGCCAGCGGGCTGCTCGGCCCGGGTGCGCGGGCGCAGTACTTCCTGCAGGTCGCGGCAACGCCGGAGCAAGTCGAAACCCTGCGCGCGCTCGAGCCGCCGCGCGGCGTGCGTCGCGTGACGCCGGAGGATGCGCGGCCCGAGCTGCGCAACGCGCTGCGCAGTTCCGCCGACTTCCTCGGCATCGCGCGCCTCGCCGCCGCACTGCTCGCCGCCGCCGCGATCGCCCTGTGCGCGGGGCAATGGGGCCTGAAGTTGCGCGACGAGGTCGCCCTGCTCAAGTGTCTCGGCGCGAGCCAGGGCTTCGTGCTGCGCGCGCTGGCGCTCAACTTGTTGTTACTGGGTGCGGTGGCCGGCGCGGCCGGCGCGCTGGTGGGCCTCGCCGCGCAGGAAGTGGTCGCCCGCCTGCTGGCCTCCCTGATGCAGGTTGCGCTGCCGGCGCCGTCGCTGGTGCCGCTGGCGCAGGCGTGGGGCGTGGCGCTGTTGATCCTGCTCGGCTTCGCGCTGCCGCCGATCCTGCAGGCGCGCACCACCGCGCCGATCCGCGTGTTCCAGCGCGACGAGCGCGTGCCCGGCAAGAGCCTGCCGGCGCTGGCCGCCGCCGGCGCGACCGTGGCGCTGCTGTGGCTGCAGACCGAAACCTGGAAGGCCGCCGCCGCCGTGCTCGGCGGCGCGCTGGCCGTGGCCGGTACGCTGGCGCTGCTCGCAACTCTGCTGGTCCTGGTGCTGGCGCCGCTCAAGCGCGCGGTCGGCACCTCGTGGCGCTTCGGCCTGGGCAACGTTGCGCGCCGGCGCGGCGCGACGGTGGCGCAGACCGTGGCCCTGGGCATTGCGCTGCTGGCGTTGCTGCTGGTGTCGGTCGTCCGGCAGGACTTGCTGTCGACCTGGCGCCTGCGCCTGCCTCCGGAGACGCCCAACCAGTTCCTGATCAACATCCAGCCGCACCAGGTCGAAGCGCTGCGCGCGTTCTTCCGCGAGCACGCCATACCCGAGCCCATGCTGTGGCCGATGGCGCGCGGCCGCCTCACGCACCTGAAAGGCCAGCCGATCACGGCCGACACCTTCGCCGACGACCCGGAAACGCAGCGCTGGATCAACCGCGACTTCAACCTGTCGTGGAGCGAGACGCTCAGTGACGACAACGAGGTGACCGCGGGCCAGTGGTGGGGCGAGTCCGGCCGCGGCCAGCCCTGGCTGTCGGCCGACGAGTACGCGGTCGAGCGCCTGAAGCTCAAGCTCGGCGATACGCTGACGCTCGACTTCGCCGGCCAGAGCGTCGAGCTGACCGTGCACAGCCTGCGCACGGTGAAGTGGGAGAGCTTCCGGCCGAATTTCTTCCTGCTGGTGCCGCCGGGCGTGCTCGACAACAAGGCCGCGGCGCAGTGGCTGACCAGCTTCTACCTGCCGGCCGAGCGGCGCGGCCTGCTGCGCGAGATGATCCGCGCGTTCCCGAACGTCACCGTGCTCGACGTCGACGCGATGATGAACCAGGTGCGCGGCATCATGGACCGCATCGTGCGCGCGGTGGAGTTCATCTTCCTGTTCACGCTGGCGGCGGGGCTCACGGTGCTGCTCGCGGCGATCGAGGGCACGCGCGACGAACGCGTGCGCGAAGCCGGGCTGCTGCGCGCGCTCGGCGCGCGCAGCTCGGTCGTCACGCGCGGGCTGGTGGCCGAGTACGCGGTGCTGGGGCTCCTGGCCGGCACGGTCGCGGCGATCGCGGCGCAGGCGGTGGCCTGGCTGCTGGCCGAGCAGGTGTTCCGCATCCCGTACGGGCTGCGCCCGGTGCTGTGGCTGGCCGGCGCGGGTGCCGGCGCCGCGATCGTCACGCTGCTGGGCTGGCTGTCGCTGCGCGGCACGCTCAAGACTCCGCCGCACGTGGTGCTCAGGGGCACGACCTAGGGCGTCACGTCCCCGGGCACGGCCAGTTTGTTATCCTCCCGCTCCCTCCAAAACCAAGCTGTTCCCGGGGATTCCCATGAAGCAGCCAGTCCGTGTCGCCATCACCGGCGCCGCCGGCCAGATCGCCTACTCGCTGATCTTCCGCGTCGCCAGCGGCGACCTGCTCGGCAAGGACCAGCCGGTGATCCTGCACCTGCTCGACATCCCGGACATGATCGAGAAGCTCAAGGGCACGGTCATGGAAGTGGACGACTGCGCGTTTCCGCTGGTGCAAGGCGTGGTCGCGAGCGGCAAGCCCGACGAGGCGTTCGAAGGCGTGAAGTACGCACTGCTGGTCGGCGCACGCCCGCGCGGCCCCGGCATGGAGCGCAAGGACCTGCTGACCGCCAACGCCGCGATCTTCTCGGTGCAAGGCAAGGCGCTGTCCGACAAGGCCGACCGCGACGTGCGCGTGCTGGTGGTCGGCAACCCGGCCAACACCAATGCGCTGATCACGGCCAGCAACGCCAGGAAGCTCGACGCCAGGCAGATCCACGCGATGGTGCGCCTCGACCATAACCGCGCGCTGGCGCAGCTCGCGGCGAAGACCAGGTCGCACGCATCCGACATCGACAAGATGATCATCTGGGGCAACCACAGCTCGACGCAGTACCCGGACCTGTCGCACTGCACCGTCGGCGGCAAGCCGGCCAGGGAGCGGGTGGATCAGGCCTGGATCGAGAAGGACTTCATCCCGACCGTGCAGCAGCGCGGCGCGGCGATCATCAAGGCGCGCGGCCTGTCATCGGCGGCCTCCGCCGCTTCGGCCGCGGTCGACCACGTGCGCGACTGGGCGCTGGGCAGCAACGGCAAGTGGGTCAGCATGGCGGTGCCGTCGGACGGCAGCTACGGCATCAAGCCCGGCGTCGTGTACGGCTATCCGTGCACCACGAAGAACGGCCAGTACGAGATCGTGCAGGGGCTGAAAGTCGACGACTTCTCGCGCGGCCGCATCGACGCGACCGAAAAGGAACTGCGCGAAGAGCGCGCGGCGATCGAGGACCTGCTGCGCTAGCGTGCCGACACCGCGCGCCGTCGATTGATAAAATGCCGGGCATGAC
>JBOICR010000138.1:0-22095 GCA_050740195.1 Nevskiaceae bacterium
GCCCCGGAGCCGGGGCGCTGCAAGACGCGCCTGATTCCCGCGCTCGGTCCACACGGCGCCGCCGCGCTGCACCGGCGCCTGGTGCGCCGCACGCTGATCGCCGCCGCCGCGGCGGGCCACGAGGTCGAACTGTGGTGCACACCGCACACGGCACACGGCTTCTTTGCCGCCTGCCGCCGCGAGTTCGGCGTGCGCCTGCGCCGCCAGCCCGCCGGCGACCTCGGCCGGCGCATGGCACTGGCGCTGGCGCGCGCGCTGCGCGAAGGCGCGGATGCCGCCGTGCTGGCCGGATCCGACTGCCCGGATTTCACGCCGATCGACTTCGCCGGCGCCCTCGCCGCCCTCGATGCGCACGACTGCGTGCTGCAGCCGTCGCGCGATGGCGGCTACGTGCTGATCGGCGCCCGGCGCCTCGAGCGCCGGGCGCTGGCAGGGATCGCGTGGAGCTCGGCGCGGGAGCTCGCGCAAACGCGCCGGCGCCTGGCGGCGCTGGATTTCGGCTGGCGCGAGCTGCGCACGCTGGAGGACGTGGACACGCCGGCGGACTACCGCCGGGCGCGGCGAGCGGGGCTGCTGTAGGAGCGGCTTTAGCCGCGACCGTCGCGCCTGAAGGCGCCCCTACTCCTTGGTGAGCTTCTTCATCAGCGGCGTGATGAGGTCCATCGGCAGCGGGAAAATGATGGTCGAGTTCTTCTCGCCGGCGACGTCGACCAGGGTCTGCAGGTAGCGCAGCTGCAGGGCCTGCGGCTCCTTGGCCAGCATGGTGGCCGCCTCGAGCAGCTTGGCCGAAGCCTGCATCTCACCCTCGGCGTGGATCACCTTGGCGCGGCGCGTGCGCTCGGCTTCGGCCTGGCGCGCCATCGCCCGGATCATGGTCTCGTCGAGGTCGACGTGCTTGATCTCGACCGTGTTGACCTTGATGCCCCACGGGTCGGTCTGCTTGTCGAGGATCGCCTGGATGTCCTTGTTCAGCGTGTCGCGTTCCATCAGCAGGTCGTCGAGCTCGTGCTGGCCGAGCACCGAGCGCAGCGTGGTCTGCGCCAGCTGGCTGGTGGCCTCGTAGAAATGCGCGACCTGCAGGATCGCCTTGTCGGGCTCGACCACCCGGAAGTAGATCACCGCGTTGACCTTGACCGAGACGTTGTCGCGCGTGATCACGTCCTGCGGCGGCACGTCCATGACCACCGTGCGCAAGTCGACGCGCGTGATGCTCTGGATGAAGGGGATGACGATGATCAGGCCCGGGCCCTTGATGCCGGTGTAGCGGCCGAGCGTGAACGTCACGCCGCGCTCGTACTCGTTGAGCACCTTGATTGCGCTGACCACCAGCGCGGCGATGACGAACAAGACGACCGATCCGAATCCGAACATGGCTATTTTCCTTTCGTTTACTTCTGTTCGGGCTCGACCACCAGGGTCAGCCCGTCAATGGCCGTCACGCGCAGGCGTTCACCGGCGCGCGCGGGAGCGCTGCTGCGGAATTTCCAGCGCTCGCCGGCGATCCAGCCCCAGCCCTCAACGCCGCTCGCCTCGAGCACCTCGACGGTGTGTCCGACGAGCGTGCGGTCGCCGGTCACCACCGGCGCCTGGCGCGCGCGCCACAACAGGTACAGCGTCCCGGCGAGCACGCCGCCGCCGCAGGCCGCGATGCCGAAGATGATGCCACGGTTCACGCCGTAACCGGGCACCTCGATGTCCATCAGCAAGATCGAGCCGAATACGAACGCCACCAGCCCGCCGACGCCGAGCACACCGAAGCTCGGCGCGAATGCCTCGGCGATCATCAGCACCACGCCGAGCAGGATCAGCGCGAGCCCGACGTAATTGACCGGCAGCACCTGGAACGCGAACAGCGCCAGCAGCAGGCAGATCGAGCCGACCACGCCCGGCAGGATCGCGCCCGGGTGGTAACCCTCGAGCAGCAGCCCGTAGATGCCGATCAGCAACAATACATAAGCCACGGTCGGGTTCGTGATGATGCCGAGGAACTTCATGCGCCAATCCGGCTCGATCTTCTCGACGGCGACGCCCGCGGTCTTCAGCGTCAACTCGCCGGTCGTGGTGACGACCTTGCGGCCGTCGATCTTCTTCAACAGGTCGTCGACGTCATCGGCCAGCAGGTCGACCACGTTCTGCTCGAGTGCGCGCTCGGCCGACAGCGACGCACCCTCGCGCACCGCGCGCTCCGCCCAGTCGGCGTTACGACCCCGCTTTTCGGCCAGGCTGCGGATGTAGGCGACCGCGTCGTTGACGATCTTGGTCTGCATCGCATCGGCGGCGGGCTTGGGCGTTTCTTCCTTGGCCTCGCCCTTGCCGTCCTGCTTCGTCGGGTCGGGCTTCTCGGGCATGCCGGGCAGCGGCGCGGAGCCGCCCACCGGCACCGGCGTGGCCGCGCCGAGGTTGGTCGCGGGCACCATCGCCGCGACATGGCAGGCGTACAGGATGTATGTGCCGGCGCTGGCGGCGCGCGCGCCGCCGGGCGCGACGATGCAGGCGACCGGGATCGGCGAGTTCAGGATGATCTTGATGATGTCGCGCATCGCCGAGTCGAGCCCGCCCGGCGTGTCGATCTGCAGGACGATGACCCCGGCGCCCGACTCGACGGCACTGCGGTGGGCCTTCTCGAAGTAACTGCTGGTGGCCGGCCCGATCGCATCGCGGATAGTGATCAGCGCCGCCTGCCCTTCGGCCGCGCGCGCCGCACCGGGGACGAGGGCGAGCAGCAGGGCCAGGGCCGGCAGGTGAGCGGAGCGCATGCGCGAGTATAGGACCGCCCGCATCACCCCTATACAACACATTGAAATATATGACGTTTCAAGGCGGGACTTCCAACCGGACACAAATCTTGATACATAGGCGCGCGAATTTTCCCAAAGGCGGGACTTTTTCGGATGGCACGGACCGCAGCAAAGAAGCAGCCCCCGGCGAAAGTCGAGGAAGACGACGACACCGACGGTTGGGAGGACGCCGTGGTCGAGGCCGATGGCAAGGAAGCGGTCGACTTGCGCCTGCGCGACTGGCGCGATGTCGAGCGCTTCCGCGAAATGAAGGAGCTGCGCAACATGGTCGACGACGACTACGGCCTGGAAGAGATCTTCCACGTGCCGCTGAAGCCGCGCGTCGAAGTGCCGCCGCGCCAGCCCAAGTCCGCGGCTCCCGCGCGCCTGGTGCCCGCCAGCAAGGCGCCCCTGCCGAAGCCCAAGGCTGCGAAGGCGGTCCACGCCCCGGCGCCCGCCAAGCCCGCGCCCAAGGCGAAACTCAAGGTCACGGCGAAGCCGAAGCGCCGTTGAGCTGGGTGGTCAGGTGGGCGAACGCTTCGTCCACCGTATCCGCGAAGAAAATCCGGTCGACGTCGGTCGGGCTGATCAGCCCGCGGCGCACCAGGGCGTCGAAGTTCACGACGTCGGCCCAGAACTCCCGCCCGAACAGCACGAACGGCATCGGCTGCGCCTTGCCGGTCTGCACCAGCGTCAGCATTTCGAACAGCTCGTCGAACGTGCCGTAGCCTCCGGGAAACACGATCATCGCCGCGGCCAGCTGCATGAACCACAGCTTGCGCATGAAGAAGTAGTGGAACTCGAACGTCAGGTCCTCGTTCACCTGGTCGTTGACGCTCTGCTCGAACGGCAGCGAGATGTTCAGCGCGATGTTGAGGCTGCGGTCCACCTTGCCGACGCCGCGCGCGGTCGCTTCCATGATCCCGGGGCCGCCACCGGTGCAGAAGTGGTAGCGCCGGCCGGCGGAATGCTCGCGCAGGGTCCACGCCGCCAGGCGCTCGGCGAGCTCGGTGGCCCGCGCGCAATAGTCGGGTCCCTCCGGCGGGTTGGGCCGCAGCCGGGCCGAGCCGAAGAAGATGATCGCCTGTCCGACCTCTTCCCGTTCCAGCCGCGTGGCCGGCTCGAGGTATTCGCACAGCATGCGCACCGTGCGCGCCTCGGGGCTCATCATGAAATCCGGGTTCTTGTAAGCCTTGACGGGTTTCTTCATGGCGTAAGCTCTTGAACGGCCTTCGAATGGCCCCATCTTAGCGAGCCATGCGCCTGGACAAGCTGACCACCCGCTTCCAGCAGGCACTGGCCGACGCCCAGAGCCTCGCGGTCGGCCGCGACCATCCGGGCATCACGCCGGCGCACCTGATGCAGGCGTTGCTGGACCAGGACGGCGGCTCGACTCAGCCGCTGCTGCTCGCCGCCGGCGTCAACCTCGACCAGCTGCGCAACAAGGTGTCGCAGGCGCTTGACCGCATGCCGACCCTCGGCCAGCCGAGCGGCGACGTGCAGGCCACCACCGAGCTTGGCCGGCTGCTGAACCTGGCCGACAAGTTCGCACAGAAGCGCAAGGACCCGTACATCTCCAGCGAGCTGTTCGTGCTCGCGGCCACCGAGGACAAGGCCCAATCAAAAAGCGACCTTGGCGAGGCGCTGCGCGCGTCCGGCGCGCGTCCGGAGCTGATCGCAAAAGCCATTGATCAGATCCGTGGCGGGCAAAAGGTGGATTCCCCCGGGGCGGAAGATCAACGCCAGGCCCTGGAGCGCTACACGATCGACCTCACCCAGCGCGCGCAGAGCGGCAAGCTCGACCCGGTGATCGGCCGCGACGAGGAGATCCGCCGAGTGATCCAGGTGCTGTCGCGCCGCACCAAGAACAACCCGGCACTGATCGGCGAGCCGGGCGTCGGCAAGACGGCGATCGTCGAAGGCCTGGCGCAGCGCATCGTCAACGCCGAGGTGCCGGAGGGTCTCAAGGGCAGGCGCCTGCTGTCGCTCGACATGGCCGCGCTGATCGCCGGCGCCAAGTTCCGCGGCGAGTTCGAGGAACGGCTCAAGGCCGTGCTGAACGACCTCGCCAAGCAGCAGGGCAACATCATCCTGTTCATCGACGAGCTGCACACGATGGTCGGCGCCGGCAAGGCCGAGGGCTCGATGGACGCCGGCAACATGCTCAAGCCCGCGCTCGCGCGCGGTGAGCTGCACTGCATCGGCGCGACCACGCTAGCCGAGTGGAACAAACATGTCGAGAAGGACGCGGCGCTGGAGCGCCGCTTCCAGCCGGTGTTCGTCGGCGAGCCGAGCGTCGACGACACCATCGCCATCCTGCGGGGGCTCAAGGAGCGCTACGAAGTGCACCACGGCGTCGACATCCTCGACGAGGCGCTGATCGCCGCGGCACGCCTGTCGCACCGCTACATCTCGAACCGCCAGCTGCCCGACAAGGCGATCGACCTGATGGACGAGGCGGCGAGCCGCATCCGCATCGAGATCGAATCCAGACCCGAGGCGCTCGACCGTCTGCACCGCAAGTTGATCCAGCTCAAGATCGAGCGCGAGGCGGTCAAGAAGGACACCGACGCGTCCGCCCGGCGCGGACTCGCGCGCCTGGACGAGGAGATCGGCAAGCTCGAGCGCGAGTACACCGACCTCGAGGAGGAGTGGCAAGCCGAAAAAGCGCAGATCGAGGGCTCGGCCGGCGTCAAGGAAGAGCTCGAGCGCGCCAAGATCGAGATGGACGCGGCGCGCCGCGCCGGCGACCTCGCGCGCATGGCGGAGCTGCAGTACGGCAGGATCCCTGAGCTCGAGAAGAAGCAGAAGGCCGCGCAGGCACCGCCGAAGGACAAGGGGAAGGCGGCGCGCCTCGTGCGCACGTCGGTCGGCGAAGACGAAATCGCCGAAGTGGTGTCGCGCTGGACCGGGATTCCCGTGTCCAAGCTGATGGAAGGCGAGCGCGACAAGTTGCTGCGCATGGAAGCCGCGCTGCACGAGCGGGTGGTCGGCCAGGACCAGGCCGTCACCGCAGTGTCCGACGCGATCCGGCGCTCGCGTTCAGGCCTGTCCGACCCGAACCGGCCGATCGGCTCGTTCCTGTTCCTCGGCCCGACCGGCGTCGGCAAGACCGAGCTGTGCAAGGCCCTCGCCGCGTTCCTGTTCGACACCGACGAGGCCATCGTGCGCATCGACATGTCCGAGTACGGCGAACGCCACAGCGTCGCGCGCCTGATCGGCGCCCCGCCGGGCGACGTCGGCTACGAGGAAGGCGGCCAGCTCACCGAGCAGGTCCGCCGGCGCCCGTACTGCGTGATCCTGCTCGACGAGGTCGAGAAGGCGCATCCCGAGGCGTTCAACGTGCTGCTGCAGGTGCTCGACGACGGCCGCCTGACCGACGGCCAGGGCCGCACGGTGGATTTTCGCAACACCGTCGTCGCGATGACCAGCAACCTCGGCTCGCAGCTGATCCAGGAGTTCGCCGGCAAGGACGACTACGCCGCGATGAAGGCTGCGGTCCTGGAGGTCGTGCGCACGCACTTCCGCCCCGAGTTCGTCAATCGCATCGACGAGGCGGTGGTGTTCCACCCGCTCGGCAGCGCGCACATCCGCGACATCGCCAGGATCCAGACCCGCCGGCTCCTCGCGCGCATCGCCGAGCGCGGCATGAAGTTCGAGATGACCGACGCCGCGCTGGACCACCTCGCGCAGTCTGGCTTCGACCCGGTCTACGGCGCGCGTCCGCTCAAGCGCGCGGTGCAGACGCTGATCGAGAACCCGCTGGCGCGGTCGATCCTCGACGGGAAGTTCGTGCCGGGCGACACGATCAAGGTCGATTACAAGGACAAGGGCCTGGCCTTCGGCCGCGCCTGAGACGCGCTACGGCTTCGGCGGGATCCGGCCGAGCGGCTGTTCGCGCTCGCTGACTGCGTGCACGATCACGGCGAACACGCCGGTGGCCTGGCTGATGCCGGAGCGATCGAGTGCCTCGACCGTGTCGGCCATCGTGTGGTGGACGTCGAAGTAATGGCTGGCGTCCTGCGTGACTTCGATCTCGGGCACGCCGAGCTTGCGCGTCGGCGCCACGTCGGTGCCGCCATCCTTGCCGTTCTCGCCCGCCACGAGCCCGAGATCCGTTGCGAGCTGCGCCACCCACGGCCAGTCGGCATCGGCGACGCCGCCGTGCAGGCGCCACGGCGCGCCGCTGCCCGAGTCGGCTTCCATCACCAGCAGGTGCTTGCCGACGTCGGCCGCGTGCGCCGCCGCGTAGCCCTTGCCGCCGCCGACGCCGAACTCCTCGTTGGCGAACAGCACGACGCGGATCGTGCAGCGCGGCGTGCCGAACGCCGCGATGCGCTTCGCGGCGGCCATCACGATGCCGATGCCGGCCGCATCGTCGTTCGCGCCCGGCGTAATGTCCCAGGAATCCAGGTGCGCCCCGAGCAGGATGATGCGGTCGGTCTCGCCGGGGATCTCGCCAACGACATTGGCCGAC
This sequence comes from Nevskiaceae bacterium, assembly GCA_050740195.1. Classification (GTDB taxonomy): domain Bacteria; phylum Pseudomonadota; class Gammaproteobacteria; order Nevskiales; family Nevskiaceae; genus JACPFV01. The sequence continues at coordinate 7,255 of JBOICR010000138.1, forward strand.
GGCATCTCGCCGGCGTCGCGCGAGGTCAGCGCGATGCGCACGCGCACCTTCCCCCGGGCCACGGCCTGCTCGAGCGCGTCCGCGGCGGCGCCCGCGAGCGCGGCCGCCGCGATCTTCGGCACGCCGGCTTCGTATTTGGTCGTGCCGGTGTGCGCCCGGCCCTGCGGGTCGGTACCGACCGAGCGGATCAGCACGGCGACCGCGCCCTTGCGCGCCGCCGCCGCCGGGCCCGTGCGACGGATCGGCACAGTCTTGCCGTAACCGGCGCCGTCGCGCGCGCGCTGCATGCGCTCGGTGTAGAACACGATCCTGCCCTTGACCCTGGCGTCGGGCAGCGCTTGCAGCGCGTCGACGTTCGGAACCGCGAGAACCTCGGCCTCGACGCCGCCGGCTGGCGTCGCGACGCTGCCGCCGAGCGCCGCCGCCTCGAGCGCGCGCACCTGCGGCTTGCGCATCTCGACCGTCAGCCCCCCACGATCCCAGCGCGGCACGGTGACCGGCTCGGTGTGCACGTTGGCGAAGCCGAGCTCCTTCATCTTCGCGACACCCCACTGCACGGCGCGCGCATCACCCGGCGTGCCGGCAAAGCGCGGCCCGACTTCGGTCACGAGTGAGGCGGCGATGAAGTAGGCGTCGTCGGCATCCACGCGCAGCGCGCGCCGCTGGTCGGCGGTCGTGGCACAACCCGCGAGCGCCAGGGCCAGTGCGACGCCGGCACCGCTAGCGGCGCACGCGGAAGAACTCCTGCAGAACCTGTCCACATTCATCGGCCAGCACTCCTCCGGTCCAGTCCAGGCGATGGTTCAGCCTGGGATTCGCAATGACGTCGTAAACGGAATTCACCGCCCCCGCCTTCGGGTCCGCCGCCCCGAAGACGACGCGGGCAATCCGGGCATGAATCATCGCCCCGGCGCACATCACGCACGGCTCGAGGGTCACGTAGAGCGACAGCCCGCCGAGGCGATAGTTGCGCAGCGCGCTCGCCGCGGCACGCATCGCCACCATCTCGGCGTGCGCGCTCGGATCGTGCGCCGCGATCGGCTGGTTCCAGCCCTCGGCCACGATTTCGTCGCCATTGACGACGACCGCACCGACCGGCACCTCGCCGAGCTCCTGCGCGCGCCGCGCGAGCTTGAGCGCGTGGCGCATCCAGCGCTCGTCGGCCGCCGCGTCTAGAGCGGGAACGCTTTGGAGATTGTCCACAGCCCGAGGATCACGAAGACCACGCCGGAGGCGAGGCGTACGGTCTGTTGAGGGAGGTAATGCGCCACCCAGCCGCCGGCCAGCACGCCGATCAGCGTCGCCAGCAGGAGCGCCGCGACGGCGCCGCCGAACACCGCCCAGCGCTGCGACGGATGGTCGGCAGACAGCACCAGCGCGGCAAGGTTGGTCCGGTCGCCGAGCTCGGTCAGGAAGGCAATGTTGAACACCGAAAAGGCGAGTTTCAGGTCGACGTTCTCCATGGTCACTCCCACTCGATGGTCGCCGGCGGCTTGCCGGAGATGTCGTAGACCACGCGCGAGATGCCGGGCACCTCGTTGACGATGCGCCGGGCCACCACGTCCAGCAGCTCGTACGGCAGGTGCGCCCAGTGCGCGGTCATGAAGTCGATCGTCTGCACCGCGCGCAGCGCGACCACCGGCTCGTGACGGCGTCCGTCGCCCATCACGCCGACGCTGTTGACCGGCAGGTAGACCGCGAAGGCCTGCGAGGTCTTTTCGTACCATCCAGCCTTGCGCAGCTCGGCGATGAAAATCGCGTCGGCCTTGCGCAGCCGGTCGGCCGCCTCGGGCGTGACTTCCTCGAGGATGCGCACGCCCAGGCCCGGACCCGGGAACGGGTGGCGGAACACCATGTCGCGCGGCAGCCCGAGTTCCATGCCGATGGCGCGCACTTCATCCTTGAACAGCTCGCGCAGCGGCTCGACCAGCTTGAGCTTCATGTGCTCCGGCAGGCCGCCGACGTTGTGGTGCGACTTGATGAGGTGGGCCTTCTTGGTCTTGGCGCCCGCCGACTCGATCACGTCGGGGTAAATCGTGCCCTGGGCCAGGAAGCCGACGTCCTCGAGCTTGTGCGCTTCCTCGTCGAACACCTCGATGAAGACGCGGCCGATGATCTTCCGCTTCTTCTCCGGGTCGATAACGCCCTTGAGCTCGCCGAAAAAGCGCTCGGCGGCGTTGACGCGGATGACTTTCACGCCGAGGTGTTTGGCGAACACCGCCATGACCTGGTCGCCTTCGTCCAGGCGCAGCAGGCCGTGGTCCACGAACACGCAAGTGAGCTGGTCGCCGATTGCCTTGTGCAGCAACGCCGCGACCACCGAGGAATCCACGCCACCGGACAGGCCGAGCAAGACTTTCCCCTTGACGACCTGCTCGCGCACGCGCGCGATCGCGTCGTCGATGATCCGGCCGGCGGTCCAGGCGTTGCCGCAGCCGCAGAACTCGTGCACGAAGCGGGAAAGAATCCGCGTGCCCTGCTTGGTGTGCGTAACCTCCGGGTGGAACTGCACGCCATAGAACTTGCGCTTCTCGTCTTCCATGCCGGCCAGCGGCAGGTCGTGGGTCGAAGCGATTGCCTTGAAGCCTTCCGGCAGCGCCGTGACGCGGTCGCCGTGCGACATCCAGGCGTCGAGCAACGCGTGGTCCTTCGCGGTGCGGTCTTCGATGCCCTTCAGCAGCGTCGAGTTGCCCTTCTCGCGCACCTCGGCGTAGCCGAACTCGCGCGAGTGCGTTCCCTCGACCTTGCCGCCGAGCTGCACCGCCATGGTCTGCATGCCGTAGCAGATGCCCAGCACCGGCACGCCGAGCTCGTAAACCGCCTTGGGCGCGCGCGGCGAGTCCCGGTCGAGCGTGGATTCCGGACCGCCGCCGAGGATCACGCCCTTGGGCGCAAACGCGCGGACCTCCTCGTCGGAGATGTCCCACGGCAGGATCTCGGAATAGACGCCGAGCTCGCGCACGCGCCGGGCGATCAGCTGCGTGTACTGGCCCCCGAAGTCGAGGATCAGGATCTTGTCAGCGTGGATGTTCATGAAAGGATATTTCGCGCAGAGGCGCGGAGGACGCAGAGAAAAGAGAAATCAATATTATTGTTCTTACTCCGCGTTCTCTGCGTCTCTGCGCGAAACAAGTCTTTACGACTCCACGCGGTAGTTGGGAGCTTCCTTGGTGATCGACACGTCGTGGACGTGCGATTCCTTCATGCCGGCGGCGGTGATCTTGACGAAGCGCGGCTTGGTGCGCAGCTCCTCGATCGACTTGCAGCCGGTGTAGCCCATGCACGCGCGCAGCCCGCCGACCAGTTGCGTGACGATCGCCGACAGCGGCCCCTTGTACGGCACGCGACCCTCGATACCCTCGGGGACGAGCTTCTCGACTTCGCTGGTCGTGTCCTGGAAGTAACGGTCCTTGGAGCCTTGCGCCTGCGACATCGCACCGAGCGAGCCCATGCCGCGGTAGCTCTTGTACGAACGGCCCTGGTACAGCTCGACCTCGCCGGGCGACTCCTCGGTGCCGGCGAACATCGATCCGATCATCACGGCGTGCGCGCCGGCGGCCAGCGCCTTGGCGACGTCGCCGGAGTAGCGGACGCCGCCGTCCGAGATCAGCGGGATCTTCGATTTCTTCAGGCCCTCGGCCGCCGCCATCACCGCGCTGATCTGCGGCACGCCGACGCCGGCAACCACGCGCGTGGTGCAGATCGAGCCCGGGCCGATGCCGACCTTGACCGCGTCGGCGCCGGCGTCGACCAGCGCTTTCGCGCCGTCGGCGGTGGCGATGTTGCCGCCGATGATCTGCAGCTTCGGGTATTTCTTCCTGATCCAGGACACACGGTCCAGCACGCCCTTGGAATGGCCGTGCGCGGTGTCGACAACGATGATGTCCACGTCCTCGGCGACGAGCGCGGCGATGCGCGCCTCGGTCTCGGGGCCGGTGCCGACGGCGGCGCCGACCCGCAGGCGGCCTTCGTTGTCCTTGCAGGCCAGCGGGTAGTCGCTGGACTTCTGGATGTCCTTGACCGTGATCAGGCCGCGCAGCTGGAACTTGTCGTTGACCACGAGCACTTTCTCGATGCGGTGCTCGTGCAGCTTGGCGATCACCTCGTCGCGCGAGGCGCCTTCCTTGACGGTGACCAGGCGCTTCTTCGGCGTCATCGCGACCGACACCGGCTTGTCGAAGCGGCGCTCGAAGCGCAGGTCGCGGCTGGTGACGATGCCGACCAGCTCGCCCCGCTCGACCACCGGCACGCCGGAGATGCGGTTGGCGCGCGTGATCTTGAGCACTTCGCCGATGCTCAGGTCGGGCGTCACCACGATCGGCTCGGTGATCACGCCGGATTCGTACTTCTTGACGGCGCGCACCTCGAGCGCCTGCTGCTCGGCCGTCATGTTCTTGTGGATGATGCCCAGGCCGCCCTCCTGGGCGAGCGCGATGGCCAGCTTGGACTGGGTCACGGTGTCCATCGCCGCCGAAAGCAGCGGGATGTTCAGCTCGATCGCGCGGGTCAGCCGGGTCTTGAGCGCCACCTGCCGCGGCAGGACATCCGAGAAGGCGGGCTGGAGGAGAACGTCGTCGAAAGTGAGCGCTTCGTGCTGGATGCGCGAGGCTCGAGGAAGTGCGGGAGCGGCCATACAGTAGTATACAGGCATGGAAAATGCTGGTCCAAAATTCCAGGTCTACAGCGTCACCGAAGTCGCCGAGATCCTGAGGGGACTGCTCGAGGATTCCCTCCCCGCCATCCGGGTGCAGGGCGAGATTTCCAACTTCCGCAACCCGTCCGGCCACTGGTACTTCGTCCTCAAGGACGAAAACGCGCAGCTGCGCTGCGCGATGTTCAAGGGCCAGAACTACATGGTCCGGCCGCAGCCGAAGAACGGCGACGCCGTGGTCGCGCGCGGGCGCATCACCTATTACGGCAAGGGTGGCGATGCCCAGCTGGTCGTGGAGTCCCTCGAGCCGGCCGGCGAAGGCGCGCTGCTGAAGGCCTTCGAGCAGCTCAAGGCCAAGCTCGCCGCCGAGGGCCTGTTCGACGAGAAGCTGAAGCGACCGATCCCGGAGGTGCCGCGCGGCATCGGCCTCATCACCTCGCCGACCGGCGCGGCCCTGCAGGACATCCTGACCACGCTGCGCCGGCGCTTCCCGCTCGGGCGCGCCTGGCTCTGGCCCGTGCCGGTGCAAGGCGCGGCCGCGACGCCCGCGATCATGCAGGCGCTGGCGGAGATGCCCAGGCGCGTGCCGGTGGACGTGATTGTCCTGGCGCGCGGCGGCGGGTCGATCGAGGACCTTGCGTGCTTCAACCACGAGGGTCTCGCGCGAGCGATCCGCGCCTGTGCCGTGCCGGTCGTGACCGGCATTGGCCACGAAATCGACTTCACGATCGCAGATTTCGCCGCCGACTTGCGCGCGCCGACGCCGACCGGGGCCGCCGAGCGCGTCAGCCCCGACGCGCAGGAATGGCTCGCCCGCATCGACGGGCTGGCCGAGCGGATGGAGCGCGCCCATCCCGGCCGCCGGCTGCAGCAGTGGCACCAGCGGCTCGACGAACTGTGGGAGCGCATCACGCACCGCGGCACCGCCCGCTTGCGGGCGCTGCTCGAACGCGTCAAATCACAGGAGCAACTGCTGGGCAGCCTGAACCCGCGAGCGGTGCTGGAGCGCGGCTATGCGATCGCACGCACCGCCGACGGCCACGTGCTCAGTGACGCGGCTCGCGTCGCCGCGGGTGACGCGCTCGAGATCACGCTCGCGCGCGGCAGCGTCGGCGCACAGGTCACTCGAACGAAGCCGTAGCCTCGGCCGGCAGGCCGCCCAGGTGGGTGGCGAAGGTCCAGTGGTAGCCGTCGATGTCCTTGTACACGGCAGTGCGGTCGCGCCAGAACTGATCGGTCGGCGCCTGCACCTGGGTCGCGCCGGCGCGCTTGGCCCGCACGGCCACCGCGTCCACGTCCGGCACGTAGATGTAGAGCGACAGGCTGTCCGGCGCGCCAACCTGCGGCGGCCGCAGCCCCGCCGAACTCTCCACGATGCCGAACATGATCGCCGCGTCGCCGAGTCGCATGCTGGCATGCGACACCTGGCCGTCGTCGTCGCGCATGACCTGGCCGTAAGTCTCGAAACCGAACGCACGCGCGTAGAACTCGATGGCCGCCTGGCCGTCGCGCACGGTCATGTACGGGGCGAGCGCGGGCCACCACATGCGGCCCGGGCGGCCGTCCTGGAGAATTTCCGGCGCCTTCTTCTTCGCCGTCGCGGGCTTCGCCGCCTTCTTCGCGGCAGGGCGCTTCTTCGCCGCGGGTTTCTTTGCCTTCTTCATGGTGACCTCCATGACTGAGGGCGGCAGATTAGCGCGGTCCCCCGGCGAGCGACTACCCTTTGGCGCCACGCTCCAGCGATCCCGGGGGTTTGTCATGCTCGCCAGCCAGCGCATCGTCCAGGTCCCGGACGGCAATGTCGTGCGCTTCGTGACGCTCACGTTCTGGGAAAGCATGGACGCGATCCGCGCCGTGAACCCTACCGCGTCGTGAACTCCGCCTCCGACAGGGTCTGGTTGCCGCTGCGCTCGATCGCCAGCACTTCGAATTTGTACGTCGTGTCGCCGCGCATGAACTCGACGGGCACCGAGACCTGCGTGACGCTGGCCGGCACATAGATGCTGAACACCGGTTGCGCAAACGTGTCAGGGAACGGCGGCTTGTCGAGGTCCTCTGCAACGATGACCTGGTAGCCGACGATCGTCACCGAACCGCCGTCAATATCGGTCGCGACCGGCGCCCACGAAACCACCGTGTGGTCCGGATCCACGTCGATGGCGCCAGGCGCAGGCGTCAACAGGCGCGGGCCTGCCGGGATGTCGTGCGACAGCGTCGCCGTCATCGCGCTGATTCCGCCGCCGACCATGACGCCGCGGAAGGTGTAGGTGCCGGCCGGCAGGTGCGCGAGAACGTCGGGTATCGGGACCACCGCGTTCTCGGGCTCGGACGTCTCGAAAAACAGCTCGGTCAGCCCGAAGTCGAACAGCCCGCCGGCCGGCGTGACCTTGGCGACTTCGACGCCGCCCGGCCCGGTGATGGTCAGCTCGTTCCAGGGGTTGCCGTCGGCGAAGGCCTGGAAGCCGGTGTCCGCGTCAGTCGCGTTGTGCTCGATCAGGATCTTGGCCTGCGTAAGGCGCGGCAGCACCTCCGGCGGCTCCGGCCGCGGGTTGCAGCCACGGCCGGTCTCGAACGCGGCCGACGCCAGCGTCTGGTTGCCGCTGTCTTCGATCGCCAGCACTTCGTACTTCCAGCAGGCGTTGTCCGTCATGAACTCGGTCGGCACGCCGACGCTGGTTGCGCTGGCGGGCAAGTACACGCTCATGACCGGCTTGTAGAAACCCTGCGGGAACGCCGGTTCGGCGTCCTCCTCGACGATGACCTGGTAGCCAACGACCTTCACCGCGCTGCCGGACAGCGTGCGCGCCACGGGCTCCCACGACACCACGACCGTCGCCGGGTCGAGCCCGGTGGCCTCGTCCTCCGGCGTCAGCAGCTCAGGGCCCTCGGGAATCCGGTGCGTGAAGCGGGCATTGGCTTCGGCGTCGCCTGCGCCGACGACGTCGGCCTCGACTTCGTAGAAGCCCTTCGGCAAGCGCTCCAGCACGCGGCGGATCGGAATTTCCGCGTTCGGCGGCTCGGATGTCTCAAAGAACAGCTCGGTCAGGCCGAAATCGCGCAAGCCGCCCTCGGCGGTGACGGTCACGATGCGCGCGCCGTTCGGTGCGCTGATGGTCAGCTCGTTCCAAGGGTCGTGGTCGGCGAAGCCCTGGAAGCCGGTGTCCTCGTCGGTAGCGTTGTGCTCGATCAGGAGCTTGGCGCTCTTGAGGACGACAGGCGCGTTCGCGCCGCGCTTGGCGTCAACCTGCTGGTTGCAGCCGGACAACGACAGCAGTGCGACGGCTGCGGTCGTCATGATCAGGAGTGCTTGGACTGGAACGACGTGCATGGAGATCTCCGCGCATGGGGTTGACGGGATCCACGCAACATCGGGGCCACCGCCACGGCGCGCAGTTCCGGCGGATCGAGGGCGAAAGAGCGGCTGTTCCTGCCGGAATCGGCAATCGGCGTGCCGATTCCGACACACCGCCCCGCCCTATGTTTCAATCTCTGCCCAATGAGAGTGCCGACCAGTTGGCTGTTCGCCGCGGCAGCCGCAATCCCCTGCGCCGCCCTGCTCGTCTTTTGCGGAATCGGCGTCCACGAGTGGTGGCTGATCAGCACGAGGCAGATCGCGGTCATTCCCGCCGTCACTCCAGGGACCACGTCGGCGCCTGAAGTTCCGGCGTCCAGCTTGTTGCCGCTGATTTTCGTGAGTGCCGGACTGGCCGCCGCGTTCGGCTACGCGTGGCTGCGCGGTTCCCGGCGCACGCTGGCCGGTGCGTACCTGGCGCTGGCGTTGGTGATCGCGCTGGCCGTGATCCGGAAGGCGCTGTAGGCCGGATCTCCCGCCCCTATCGCCGCCCGCCGCGAATCCGCCGGCGCTTCTTCATCTGTCGCCCGGTCAGCTCGTTCTTGCGGCCCTTGAACGGGTTTTCGCCGGTCTTGACCTCGACGCGCAGCGGCAGGCCCTTGAGCTCGAACGCGCGCCGAAACTCGTTGACCAGGTACCGACGGTACGACTCCGGCAGCTTGTCGGTCTGGTTGCCGTGCACGATGATCGTCAGCGGGCTGCGCGCCCCCAGGTGCGCGTAGCGCAGCTTGATGCGCCGCCCGATCACCGCCGGCGGCGAATGGTCGAACACCGCTTTCTCCAGCACGCGCGTCAGCTCGGGCGTCTTGAGTTCGCGCCGGGACGCCGCGTGCACCACCTGCACGTCCTGCATCAGGGCGCTCAGGTTCGAGCCGTGCAGCGCCGAAATCATGTGCACCGGCATGAAATCCAGGAACGGCAGCTTGAAGTCGATCGCTTCCTTCACGCGCGTGCGCGCGGCCGACTCCAGTCCATCCCATTTGTTCACGGCGAGTACCAGGCCCCGGCCGCGCTCGGCCACCAGGCCCAGCAGGCGCGCGTCGTGCACGCCGATCTCGTCCTGCGCGTCCACCACCGCGATCACGACGTCGGCCTGCTCGATCGCCTGCAGCGCCTTCACCACCGAAATTTTCTCGATGTGCCCGGTGACCTTGGCGCGGCGGCGGATACCCGCAGTATCGATCAGCACGTAATCGCGACCGTCGCGCGTGAACGGCACCGCGATCGCATCGCGCGTCGTGCCGGGCTGGTCCGCCGACAGCACGCGCTCGTCGCCGACGAGTCGATTGACCAGCGTGGACTTGCCGACGTTGGGCCGGCCGACGATGGCAACCTTGATGGCGTTGTGGCTGTCGGGCGCCCGCGCCTCGACCGGCACGACCTGCGCCAGCACGGCGTCCATGAGCTTGCCGACGCCCTGTCCGTGCTCGGCGGAGACCATCGCGGGATCGCCGAAGCCCAGCCGGAAGAACTCGCCTGCGCTGCCCGCGCCCATGCCCTCGGCCTTGTTCACGACCAGGCGAACCGGCTTGCCGGCGCGGCGCAATTCGCGCGCAATCGCCTCGTCGGCGGGCATGAGTCCCGCGCGCGCGTCGGTCAGGAAAAGGATCTGGTCGGACTCGGCGATGGCGAGCCGCGCCTGGTCGGCCGCGAGCTGGGCCAGCGCACCGCCCTCGACGGGCGAGAGTCCGCCCGTGTCGACGACGATGAAGCGGCGCCCCTCGTGATCGCCGTAGCCGTACTGGCGATCGCGCGTGAGGCCGGGCATGTCGGCCACCAGCGCGTCGCGGGTGTCGGTCAGCCGGTTGAAGAGGGTTGACTTGCCGACGTTCTGGCGGCCGGCGAGGACGATGACGGGCAGCCGCATGGCATGGACTAGTTGACCGCCTTCGATTCGACGACGGCGATCTCGCCGGAGCGGTCGAGGACGTAGAGCCGGTCGTCCTGCACGATCGGCGTGGCGACGACGGCGTCGCCCACCGCGTGCACGCGGCCGACGATGCGGCCGTCGTCCGGCGCCAGCCAGTGCAGGTAGCCCTCGTAGTCGGCGACGACGGCGTAGCCGCCGACGTCGACCGGCGCCGACAGGCGGCGGTATTTCAGCGCCTCCTGCTTCCAGATCGCGGCGCCGGTTTCGGCGTCCAGCGCCCAGACCACGCCGGATTCGTCGCTCACCAGCAGGCGCTTGTCGATCAGCGTGGCGCCGGTGTAGCTCTTGACCGAGCGACGCCAGGCCACTCGCCCTTCCTGTAGCGCGATGGCTGCCAGCTCGCCGCCGAAACTCAGCGCGAACACGCCGCCGCCCGCGACCAGCAGGTCGGCGTCCACGTCGACGATGCGCTCCAGCTCGGAGCGGCCTTCCGGCGCCGAGACGACCTCCTCCCACAGCACCTGACCGCTGTCGACGCGCAGCGCCGCGGCGCGGCCGTTGTCGAGGCCGACGATGGCCACCCCGTCGTAGATCATGGGCGCGGACAGGCCGCGCAGCGTCAGCGGTGGCACGGCGCGGTCGAAGTTCCAGCGCCGCACGCCGGTCTCGGCCGACAGCCCGAACACCTTGCCGTCGCCACAGCGGGCCACGATGACACCGCCGTCGCCGACCGGCGGCGCCAGCACTTCGCTCGAAACCGCGGAGCGCCACACCTGCGAGCCGTCGGTGCCCTTCAACGCGATGACTTCGGCGTCCAGCGTGCCCAGCAGCACGAGGTCGCCGTAGAGCGTCGGACCCGACACCACGCGGGCGTCGGTCGACACGTGCCACTTGCGCTTGCCGGTTGCCGGGTCGAGCGCGTAGACCTCGCCGTCGGCATCGGCCGTGACCAGCAGGTCGGACTCGAGCGCCAGGCGCAGGCGCGATTCCTGCTCGCCGTCGCCGCTGCCCGGCGAGGCGTCCCACAGGACGCCGGGGCGCACCTTCGGGTCCTTGATGGACGTCAGGTCGGCCGGTTCACGGACCGGGCCGCTGCCGCCGCAGGCCGCGACAGCCGCGGCCAGCGCCGCCAGCGCGGCGATGCGGATCGCGCGGCTCATGACTGCGCCGCCGTCGGGCCGCCCAGGTCCTCGAGCTTGCGCTGCAGGGCCTGGCGGCTGGCCGGGGCCGGGCCGAGCTTCAGGGCTTTTTCGTAGGCGCTGCGCGCCGCGTCGCGGTCGCCGCGGGCAAGCTGGATGTCGCCGCGCAGCTCGGCGTAGAGCGTCGCGAACGGGTCATCGTCCGGCAGGTCCAGCAGCGCCAGCGCCGCATCCGGCTTGGCCTGCTGCCAGAGCACGCGGGCGAGGCGCAGCTGCGCGAGCTTCTTCAGCCCGGGGTCGTCGCTGTGCGCCCCGACCCACTCCAGGCGCGACTGCGCCTTGGCCCAGTCCTCGCGCGCCGCGGCCTGGCTGGCCAGCAGCAGGGCGCCTTGCGCCGCGTACGGCGTCTTGGCGAAATCGGTGCTCAGGTGCTGCCACAGCTCCTCGGCGCGCTCGGTCTTCTCGACCGGCAGGCGCTTGAGGTCCTCGTAGACCTGCGAGGCATGCTCGGCCTTGGCGGTCTGCGCCTTTTGCCAGGCTTCCCAGCCGAAAATCCCGGCCAGTCCCAGCGCGAGGCCGGCGACCAGCGCCAGCCAGTTTTCGCGCCACCAGCGACGCAACTGCTCGACTTCAGCCTCTTCTTCGTAATGCGACGACATGGGTTCTCTTCTCTTCTTTACGGTTGCAGAAGGCCTTTGAGCCGGACCGGTAGGTCGGCCCAGGAGCATTCGGCCTGGGTTGGGTTTGGACTACTGCCAATTTGGCGCAGCGATTTTACTTGAACCGCATGCCGGGCGGCTTCCTGCTCGCCCAGGATCAGGGCCACGGCGGCGCCGGACTTGTCGGCCCGCTTGAGCTGTACGGGCAGCTTGCCGCCGCCGGCGTTCAGCACCAGGCGCAGCCCCGGCACGGCCTCCCGCAACTGCTCGGCCAGGCGCATGGCAGCGTCGCGCTCGGTGTCGCCAAGCCAGCACAGGTAAGCCTGGGGGGTGCCCTCGGGCACTTTCGTACCCGAGGCGATCATCAGCATGATCAGCCGCTCGACGCCGGCCGCCCAGCCGATCGCGGGGGTCTCTGAGCCGCCGAGCTGCCCGACCAGGTCGTCGTAGCGGCCGCCCGCCAGCACCGTGCCCTGGGCGCCGAGCCGGTCGGTGGTCCACTCGAACACCGTGCGCGAGTAGTAATCGAGGCCACGGACGATGCGCGGGTTGATCGAGTAGCGGATGCCGAGCGCATCGAGCCCGCCCTTCACTGCCGCGAAATGCGCGGCGGACTCGGCGTCGAGGAACTCGAGCAGGCTCGGTGCATCGGCCACGGCTTTCTTCGTGCCGGGGTCCTTGCTGTCGAGCGCGCGCAGCGGGTTCTGCGCCGTGCGCTTGCGGGTGGTTTCGTCGAGTTGCGACTCGCGGCCCTTCAGGAAGTCGAGCAGCGCGGCGCGGTACTTCTGGCGCGTCTCGAGCGTGCCGAGCGAGTTCAGCTCGAGTTGCACCGCGGCGCCCACGCCGAGGCGCTTGAGCACGCGCGCCGACAGCGCGATCAGCTCGACGTCGATGTCCGGCGTGGCGATGCCGTAGGCCTCGGCGTCGAGCTGGTGGAACTGGCGGTAGCGCCCGGCCTGCGGCCGCTCGTGGCGGAACACCGGGCCGGCGCTCCACAGCCGCTGCTGCTGGTTGTGCAGCAGTCCGTGCTCGAGACCGGCGCGCACCACGCCGGCGGTGAACTCCGGCCGCAGCGTCAGGCTGTCGTTCTCGCGGTCCTTGAAGGTGAACATCTCCTTCTCGACCACGTCGGTGGCCTCGCCGATGGACCGCTCGAACAGCTCCGTGCGCTCGAGCACCGGCAGGCGGATCTCGGCGTAGCCGTAGGCGCCGAACACCTCGGCGGCGGTGGCGTGCAGGAACTGCCAGGCCGCGGCATCCGCCGGCAGCACGTCGTTGAATCCGCGAACGGACTGGTATCTGTTGGCCATCCCCTACGCCGCCTTGTCCTTGTTCGCCTTGCGCGCTTCGATCTTGGCGCGGACCAGCTTCTCGAGCCTGTCCACGAGCTCCTCGTTCTTGAACTTGTGCTGGATCTTGCCGTCCTCGTAGATCGAGTTCGGGCGGCCGCCGGCGACGCCAATCACGGCTTCGCGCGACTCGCCGGGCCCGTTGACCACGCAGCCGATCACGGCGACGTCCAATGGTTCGTCGATGTCCTCGAACCGGCGCTCGAGCTCGGCGACGACCTTGATCACGTCGAAGTTCTGGCGCGAGCAGGACGGGCACGCGACCAGGTTGATGCCGCGATGGCGCAGGTGCAGCGACTTCAGGATGTCCCAGCCGACCTTCACTTCCTCGACCGGATCGGCCGCCAGCGAGATGCGGATCGTGTCGCCGATGCCCTCGGCCAGCAGCATGCCCAGCCCGATCGCCGACTTCACCGCGCCGGCGCGCGCCCCGCCGGCCTCGGTGATACCCAGGTGCAGCGGCACGTCGGTCATCTTCGCCAGCTTGCGGAACGCCGCGACGGTCATGAAGACATCGGAAGCCTTCAGGCTGACCTTGTAGTTGTGGAAATCGTGGCGGTCGAGGATCTCCATGTGGCGCAGCGCCGAGTCCACCAGCGCGTCGGCATTGGGCTCGCCGTACTTTTCCTGGATGTCCGCCTCGAGCGATCCGGCGTTCACGCCGATCCGGATCGGCACGTTGTGGTGCTTGGCCGCGGCGATCACTTCCTTGACCTTCTTCTCGCCGCCGATGTTGCCCGGGTTGATGCGCAGGCAGTCGGCGCCGTAGTCGGCGGACGCGATTGCGCACCGGTAGTTGAAGTGGATGTCCGCGATCAGCGGGAAATAGCCGACCTGCTTCTTGATCTCCTTGAACGCCTCGGCCGCCTTCAGCGTCGGCACCGACACGCGCACCAGGTCGGCGCCGGCTTTCGCGCACGCCTTGATCTGCGCGACCGTCGCGGCGACATCCTCGGTGTCCGTGCTGGTCATGGTCTGCACCGCGATCGGCGCACCGCCGCCGATCGGCACGCGGCCGACGCGGATCTGCCGGGACTGCCGGCGCACGATCGTGTGCTGGGATTTCATGACGTGCCGCTACGGAACGGTGAAGCGCGCCGTGTCGTTCTGGGCGTCCACGTGGGCCGAGAAATCCACCGGCGTGCCGCCGTAGAACACCTTCACGTTCTGGGCGTTGCCGATGAATACGGTGTACGGGGGCGCACCCTCGTAAGCCTGCCGCTCGCGCACGAGGCCGATGGCCAGCATCTTGTTACGGCTGTCCTCGACCCGCACGTACGACGGCTCGCTGACTTCGAGCACGAGCTGGTTCGGGGCGGCGTCCGGAGCAGGCGCGGCGGGCGCGACCGCGGGTGCCGGGGTTTCAGCGGCGACCACGGGCGCCGTCTGCGGCGCGGGCGCCGGCGGACGCGCGCGCTCGGCGGAACCGGTCGTGGCCAGGCGCTGCGTCGGCTCGCGCGTCACCAGCGCGATCAGGACGCCAAGCGCGACGATCACCAGGAGGATCACGCCGATGCCCGGGCCCTGCGAGTGACGCGAGGTTCCCGCCGCGACGCCGCCGGCCAGCGGCACGCGCCGCAGCTGCTGGGCCACCGTCACGGGCTTGGGCTTGGTGCGCGCGTTGTACGCGTTGATCAGCTCGGATTCCGCGACCGGCAGCACCTTGGCGATCTTGCGGTAGTAGCCGCGCACGTACACCGGCTCGGACAGCATTTCGAAATCGTCGCGCTCGAGCGCCTCGAGCGTGCCCTTGGCGAGCTTGAGCTGGCCGGCGAGGTCGTCGGCGCCCAGGCCCGCGCGCTCGCGCGCCTGGCGCAGGAT